>JAGWGS010000125.1 GCA_028867235.1 Nitrososphaerota archaeon
CCCACGAGATCTTTTTTTGATCACCGTCAAAAAAGTAAACATGTTCCATGTCAACATATTTACCAAATATGTCAATATATTTTCTGTATACTACTGAATAAGAAAAATAAAAACCTGTTATCGTGCTTGAAGCAAATTCCTTTTTCACAAACATGGTAGACGAATTAGTAGATTTTTCAGAATATGATCCTGAGCTTGCAGAAGGTCTCAAATGGATTGATTGTGAAGCACAAAAGCGTGGAATTACTTTCTATGAAATGGTCTTTCATGTCTTGCATAGGCATGATATAGATTCAAAAGCAAAAGATTGGTTGGCAAATAGAAATTAAAATTTTTTCTAAAATGTTGATTATGAAATTTTAATTTTGTGCAAGACGTTTTTCAATTGAAATGTATTCACACCCTGATGGTCCACAATACTTGCCGACATAGACTGCTTTTGGTCTGTATAGCATTGGTTTTGGAGCTGCTTCTGCAAATTTTTCTTCTATTATGTGAGCAGTCCAACCCGACACTCTTGATATTGCAAATATTGGTGTGTTAAGATCCATTGGAATGCTCAACATGTAATACACTGATGCACTGTACAAATCTACATTTGGAAAAATATCTGAGCTTTTGATCTTTTTCATTTCTCCTTCTGTTATTTCTTCAACTTTTTTTGTAATGCCATACCATGGTTGACCTGTTTTCTCTGCCAATCTTCGCGATAATTCTCGTAATACCTCTGCTCTTGGATCAAATGTCTTGTACACTGCATGGCCCATGCCCATTATTTTTTGGCTCTTTGCAAGTTTCTCTTTTATCCACTGTTCTACTTTTGATTCTGAGCCTATCTCTAAAAGCATCTTCATTACCTGAAAATTTGCGCCTCCGTGGAGTTCTCCACTTAGTGCACCTACAGCTGCACTAACTGCAGCATACATATTTGCACGCGTTGATGATACTTCTCTTGCTGCAAAAGTTGATGCGTTAAAACTATGTTCCGCATGTAATATCAGACAAATGTCAAAGATTCGTGCTGCTTCTGTATCGGGTTCCTTTCCTGTAAGCATGTACAAAAAATTCCCTGCATGATTTAATTTTTTTGATGGCTGTATGATCTCCTTTCCATTTCTAATCCTGTCCCAACATGCTACAATGATTGGAATTTTTGAAATTAGGTTGATTGCTCTATTGTAATTTGTATCTCTATCATCTGTTTTTTCTTTATCATATACTGCCATCATGGATACTGTTGATTGGAGTACATCCATGGGATTTGCAGTCTTTGGCATGTTCCTTAATGTCTCTTCTAACCCTTCTGGAATCTCACGTGCTACTACAAGTTTCTCTGAGAATGAAGAAAGAACATCATGTGTTGGTAAATCATCGTTAAGTAAGAGGCATGAAGTTTCTTCAAATGTTGATTTTTTGACTAGATCTAAGACATCATATCCCCTGTAAATTAACTTGCCATTTATGCCATCAATTGATGAAATCTTGGTATCTGCCACTTCTATGTTTCTAAGACCAATATTCTTTGTCTGCACGGGATATATTGGAAAAAATATGTATTAAATTATTACTAATTTGATAAATAAAAAATTAAGCAGTTAGTCTAATCTAATAACTCTGGCAATTATAGCAAAATTTGTAATGAATTGGTAGGCATGAGTCAATGGGACGACGAATTTGTTCGAATGGTGGATAATTTCGTGGTAGAAACAAAGGATCCTCGAATATTGCAAGAGATCTCTGATCTTGACAGGGAATCTAGATTGCTTGGGATTTCTTTCTATGATATGTACTGTGTAGTATTGCAAGATGTTAAGGGTCATCAGGTTCTTGTCTCAGAATTTAAGACTTACATGAGTATTAAGAAATCAAGAACCTGATTCAATACCGTTTCATGACTTGTTAGATTCTCAGAATTGCAGTTTAAATGAGGGTAATTTTGCTTTGTTAATTCGTTGGCAAGAACAAAAACTATCTGTATATCACATAAAGAGGATGCAGATGGAATAGGTGCTGCATCTCTCATTAGGCAAGCATTTGGAGGAGAAACTAGACTTGTAGATTATCCTGGATTAATGAAAGAATTAGAGCAACTAAAAGAAGATGAAAAATTAAAAACATTATTCATATGTGATCTTGGTCTGAGCAAAACAAACCAGGACCAGTTTGTTGAAGTTTTAAAGGATTTGAGAAAAAAGAAAGTTTCAATAACATACATTGATCATCACGATATTGAAGACTCTATTAAAAAGAAGATCAAAGCACTCAAGGTCAAGCTTATACACCAAATCAATGAATGCACTACAGTTCAAGTGTATGATACTTTCAAATCAAAATTGACTGATCATAGCTCATTCATTGCCGCATGTTCTGCAGTAACTGATTACATGGAAGATAGACCTGTTGGCTCAAAATTGTTACAAAGATTTGACAGACAATTTGCTCTCCTTGAAGCTACCGTTCTTACATTTAATATTACAAGTCATCAAAAAGATAATGAATTTCTACTTTATTTAGTTGATGAGCTAAGTGAACAAAAATATCCACATGAATTACCAAATACGTTTGAATATGCTAGACTACAAGCAGAAAAAATTTCAGGTGTTATTCAAAAAGTCAAAGAAAACATGAAAAAAATGAAAAACTTGTCATACATGGAGGTAACAGATTCTGGTGCAAGTATGGCTGTAAATTTTGTACTTGGATTATCTGGTAAAGAAGTTGGTGTGTCATACAAGTTGCGAGAAGAACAAGGAATTTACGCTGTATCTGTTAGAGGTACCAAGTCATGTAAAGTGCATTTGGGCAGGATTGTGAATCAACTTGCAACTGATTTGGGTGGCTCTGGAGGAGGACATGATAAGGCCTGTGGTGCAGTTATTCCAAAAGAAAAAATCTCTTTATTTTTGAAAAAATTCAACTCAAAGCTTAGCTAATCTCAGCAACAAGGTCAATCTCAACTGCGGAATTGAGAGGAAGGCTTGCAACACCTAATGCAACTCTTGTATGCCTGCCTTTTTCTCCAAATATTTCCACGAGAAGGTCTGATGCTGCATTGATTATCTTTGGATGTTCATAAAATTCAGGTGAACTATTTACAAAACCTGAAACCCTGACAATTTTTGATATATTATCTAATGTGCCAAGCTCTGAGTTTAATTGAGATAGGACATTAATCATACACAACTTGGCAGCTTTTTGAGCATCCTCTATGGATATAGTTGTAGGTACTTGACCTTTGTACTCTACCTGTCCATCTTTTACTGGGATCTGTCCTGATACAAAGACTAGATTGCCCGTCTTTACTACTGGAATGTATGACCCTGCAGGTTTTGGGGGCGTACTGAGAACTATGCCTAATGATTTGAGTTTTTGTTCTATCATATGATCTCACATGATTTTATTTTATATATTCATATGTGATAGGATGGATGAAGTCTAATGCACAAAACTAAAACACATGGACCTGAAATGAAAAAAGAATTGGATATTCTAATATCAAAAATCAGTGCATTAGAAGCAGCATCAACTGACCGTGAAAAACAATCCTTGATGGGCATACTGAAGATACTTGCAGAAAACCAAAAACACTTTGTTGAAGAATTTGAACATCTAAAAAAAGCACTAGATCTACTAACCGTTCAAGTATTCAAGATAGATCAATCCAGGCAATAGTCTGACCGTCTTTTGTTGGTTCAATAAAAGATTAAATTCAGCCCTAATTGTTGTCAAACCAATGTCTAATCCTGTGGAGCCTTCTGATGGCCCAAAGCCTGTTCTAAAAGACAAGAATCCTCACAATTATAGAAAAGTTGGTTATTCTATGATTGTAATATCTGTGTCTCTTGTACTTATTGGACTATTGGTCTGGGCCATTGGTGATAATTATCATTTTTCAGGAGATATTATGGCAAAACAAGAGATTACCTCTATGACACCAAAAAGTGGTTATACTATAGTCTTGTTTGACTATACTCAACCAATTGGAGCCAAGTTGAAGTTTCTGGACTCTGCAAGTACTTTACAAGCCGCTAATACTCTTAAGATGCAATACATACCGCAGTATCTAGATCAAAAAAGTCAAGTATTGATATTTGACCAATCTGTTACTAATAATACTAATTCTGTTTCTCTTGCTGAAGTTTACG
>JAGWGS010000126.1 GCA_028867235.1 Nitrososphaerota archaeon
GAACTGAAGGGTGCACAGTAAAAGATGCAAAAACAATATTGGATAATTTCACACTACAGGGTTCAATACCTGAACCCCTTAGAGTTGCACACTTGCTGGCAAAATCTATGTGATGTCATCTTCTTTCTTCTTTTGTAATCTTCCAGTCTCCATGAGCAAGTCTTGAAGATTCAAATTCAATTTGACCTATTATTCTGTCGCCTTTTTTTACCATGCCATATTCATTTTTTGCAACTCGCATGAGAAATTTCCTAGTCTTGTATCCACCTTCTATTACCTTAATTTTAAAACGCTTGCTTGCCTTCATTGTCAACTCTCGTGCAGCCTTTGGATCTCCTATTAGAGAAAACATTTCAAATGTACCAAAATTTCTAGTCTTAATCTCTTGGTTGTATAGCCTTGCCTCAAATTTCCAACCCATCTTATTGGCTTCCTCATTCATCCATTCTACTGCCTGTTCTCCATACCCTTGCTCTATTCCAAAGGTTTCAGAATCCATGATGTCTGTCTTTATCAGCAGAATATAATTCGAAAAGAGATCTGGCATAATATTATTAAAAAGAACATGTCACAAGTTGTATGAAGCGCACTGCATCTGATATTCGAAAAGCCATAGAAACAAACTGGAATGAATATCTTTCACGATATGCAAATTTGTTCTCATCTAATCATGTATCAGGGTCTACGCCACCGTCTGTATTTGTTGGAGCTTATGGGTATCCCAAAGTCTTGGTAGGTCCAATGTTGCCTCCTCTACATGGTGACACCTCAATTCTTGATTCTCCTGAGAACTGGACCGGGAAGAGCCTTGAGGATATAGTCAATTACAGGCTAAGCCTAGTGCGCGGTACAAAACCTGTCAAGATAGATGACGTGGGACAAAAATACATTGAAAGCCTACAAGACATGTCAATGTCATCCAAGTCAACTGATGCTGAAATGGAACTTGTAAAAAACGCCTCACCTGTAGTATCAATTGACGGAGAAAGTCCGCTTTTTGGACCCATTGGAGAGATAAAATCTGCCAAGTTTGGAAACTCGTCGTCTGACAAAGATATCCAGAGAGCATTTTATGATAAGGATCTCTTGGCTCAGGATGCAGTAATAGACCTATACAATAGGGGAATTGAAATCTCAAAAATCCAAAAATGCTTCAGCATTGGAATGTTTGGAAAAGACCGCAAACTTGTGCCAACCCGATGGAGTATAACTGCAACTGATGATATGGTATCAAAGTCGCTTGTAAAGCAGATTGTTGATCATGATATCCTTGACACTACTTTGGTTTTTTCATACAATCATCTTGGAAACTTTTTCTGTGTTATTATGTTCCCAAGTCGCTGGATGTTTGAAATGCAAGAAGCATGGTATGACGAGAAAGGAAATGTAGGTTTTGGTTCTGATTTTGAAGATATGAGGGGGCTATCTCATTATCCTGAGACTGCGGGGGCTCATTTTGCATCTAGGCTTGCAGTATCTGAATATCTTGTTGAGCACCAAGCTCAGGCAGCAGTAATGGTACTTCGTGAGATCAGGCCAGAATACGCAGTTCCAGTAGGTGTTTGGCAAGTACGGGAAGGAGTAAGAATGGCGTTAAAACAAAAACCGTTTTCTGTTTCAAATTTCCAAGAAGGCCTTGATCTTGCTTGCAAGGGATTGAGTATTGATAAAAAAGAATGGCTTGCACACAGTAGATTGTATGTGGCAAAAAAACAAAAAACAATATCTGACTTTTTCTAGTTGCTAGAGTTTTTATTTAACACGATTTGGACGTAATTTGTTGCAAAACAAAAGTGTCATTTACGCTCTAGCAATTCTTGCTTCTCCCATATTATTTGCACTTGCTGTATTTCCAGATACATTTAGTCTTGGATGGAATCAAGGCAGGGGTGGATTTCTTTTTGCAATGGCATTTATTGCTGCTGAGCTTATTGGTCTAAAACTAGACATATCAAAAAAACGACTGCTTGCCATAATTCCTATTGCTGGAGCGGTAATAGTATATCTAACCAGTCTGGGATTTGGATTAAAACACTATCTTGTTTCAGTAGCTCCTCAATTTCATGTGCTGATAAATGACTCGTGGACCTGGATGTGGGACTTTATTGTCATTGCTATATTTTTCATGATAAGTATGACCATATTATTTGGAAAAAGATGGATTAGAATATCTCCTGCAGGCCCAATCTATGCGGCAGGAACTGCAATAATTTTATCCCTTGATGCCTTTTTCCCGTATGATTCTCTAGGTCCATTACAGTATGTTGTGCCTTATCTTGTCAAAATCGACGTCTTTCTCATAGGTGTATTCCACATGGGCCACGCTACTGCTCATGGAAATGCAATGTTCCTTGTTGGAGACCATGGCCCATTTGCATTGCAGGTATTTTGGCCGTCTGCAGGTGTCCACAGTATAATCATCTATTCTCTTGTAATGATGGCATTCTTGCTCAAGATGAACATACCGCGAAACAGAAAGCTTGGATATTTTGCCATGGGCGTAATAGGAACCATAACAGTAAACATTATCAGAATATTCTCACTTTCCATCTTTGTTCTCAAGGTATCAACAAACGTAAACGAGTTTGAATCATTTCATGGCATAGCCGGTGAGATAATGTTTTTGCCATGGCTGTTCATATTCTTGTTGATAGTAACATATGTGGAAACAAAGCGTATCAAGAAATTAGGAACTGGGCAACATGAATCTAATGCAAGTAAATAGTGTTGAACATGGAACCTACCGCCTAGAAGAAATTTTTACTAATCTAAAACATTCCCAAATTCTCTTACAAGTATTTGAAACAAAAAAAATTCTAGATGATGTATTTGAGAAAACAGTTGTAATAGTAAATGACAGTACTCATTACATGCATGTGACAAATGATGATGCATCTATAGTCATAGGAAAGAAACATCTGGATAACTCTGAAAAGAAAATTCTCTACTTGGATATCATACATGAATTGGTTCATGTAAAACAACAAAGAAAGGGACTTGATCTATATGACAAGTCATACTCGTATGTTGACAGGCCAACTGAAATTGAAGCATACCAAATTGCAGTAGAAGAAGCAAGGCGACTTGGCATGAATGATGATGAGATATTTGAATATCTCCATGTAGATTGGATATCTAAAGAAGAACACAAGAGGCTAGCATCAAAGGTTGGAATAATTGTCTAGAAGAATCTTGTAATGTCTACCTGTCCTGTCATCTCTGAGAAATCTGAAACTCGCACACCTAGGCGTCTTATTGGAAGTTTCTGGTCCTCAAGTGATTCTTTTAGCAACTGTAGAGTGGTCTTCTTTAGTTCCTCCAGGCTTGATGTTGGGTTGCGAAGTGTCCTTGATTTTGTCCTGTTTGACAAATCTGATTGGACAAATTGAATTCCTACTGATCTAAATTGTATATTGTCCTTGATTATCGTATGATGCAAATCCTCGCATAACTTTTCCAAATCCTCTGATAAAAATTGGAAATCCTTGGAATCCTGTTTTAGCGTAATTATTCTACTGTATTGAATTGGATCGTGTCTTGCAGATACTGGTTCATCATCTATTCCTCTTACTGCATTGTAGATGTATGCTCCTATTTTTCTTCCAAATAATCCATTTAGTGTAAAGACGTCTATGGTTCGTAGTTGAGATATGGTTTCAACTTTTATCTCTGTAAATTTTTCTTCTGTCTTTTTTCCTATTCCTGGAATCGTCCTTACTGGCAAGGGATCTAAAAACGCTTCTATGTTTTGGGGTTCTATGATTGTCAAGCCGTCTGGTTTTCTATATCCTGATGCAATCTTGGAGATGAGTTTATTTGATGAAACTCCTATGGTGCTTGAGAGTTTCATGGTTGTACGAAGAGAATTTTTTAGTTGTTGTGCCAAATGTGACGCATTTTTAAAACTTTGATCTGTGCGTTTGGTCACATCAAGATATGCTTCATCTC
>JAGWGS010000127.1 GCA_028867235.1 Nitrososphaerota archaeon
AGATGTGCATTTTTGTTTTATGTTATACGTAATTAAATGGTATACCGCACTTGGTGTATCCCTATTTGCAGTCATGAGACGAACAAAAAATGGATATCTTGTTGCAGGAATCATATCCTGGGGAACACTAGTGTTTTGTCTTTTAGACAATTGGGATACAGTGTTTCACCATTCTCTGATTTTTGCCAGCCCAAATTACATCATGACTGGAAGGAATTTTGCCACAAGTGCAGTGTCAGCATTGGCAATACTTGGCTCACACAATTCTTTTCACAAGATATCATGATTTTTCAAGTATCATTGCAGCACCCTGAGAATCTCAGAAAACATCATAACCTGATGATACCATACCAATTATACCCAAGTTGCCTGAAATAAAAAAAGAAAAAAATTGTGAGGAAAATGTACTTGTGCTCCAGGGCGGAGGCTCACTTGGAGCCTACGAGTGCGGAGTCTACAGGGCAGTACAGGAATTTGGCATAAAACTAGATGTCGTGGCAGGCACATCAATTGGGGCAATCAATGCCACAGTCATTGCAGCAAGCAAGAGCGGCAACCCGGCAAATGACTTGGAAGAATTTTGGCTTAACATGGCTGAAGGTGTCACACCATCATATCTTCCAGAAAAAATGCGCGAAATATCATCATCAATGTATGCAGCAATGTGGGGAAACCCAAATGCATTCTTACCACTCTGGCTCAAGCCTTCATTTAGTTTTTCAAGCTCGCCATACTTGTATGACATTTCTCCCCTGAAAAAAACACTAGAAAAATACGTAGATTATACAAAGCTAAAGGACCCATCAAGACCAAGACTTGTGATAACATCTACAGACGTACAAAATGGAAGATCATCCATATTTGATAGCAAGTATGACACCTTTACATCAGACCATGTGCTTGCAAGTGCAGGATATCCATTTTACGGAATATCCTGGACAAAGGTTGGCTCTAGATACTTGTGGGATGGAACACTTCTCAACAACACCCCACTCAGGGAGGTAATTGACGCATCACCAGTATGTGACAAGCGAGTCATAATTGCAAATCTATTTCCAAGGCAGCAAGAGGACTTGCCAAGGACCATGCCAGAGGCATGGCATCGTGCAAGGGATATAATGCACACAGACAAGACAGATCAGGCAATTCGCATGTCAAAGATAATCTCAAGATATCTTCTTGTGATAAAAAAGATGCATGATATCCTGGAGAACACGTCCCTTGATGAAGCCAACAAGAAAAAACTAGAAGAGATAGAATCAGAGTATCACAAGCTTGCATGTCAGAGGGGAACGATAATCAAGGAAATCATAAGAATTGAGAGAAAGGAGGAGTCTCACTATTTATTTGAAGATGCAGATTTTTCTCTTGGCACCATAAAGAAATTGATCCGAAACGGCCACCAGGATGCAAGAAGTGCACTTGAGAACTTTGGAAAAAAATAGAAGTTATAAAGATAAACGATAACAGATACAGCATGAAACCAAAAAAGGCCAAGGAAAAAGAAGATTTCTTAGACGAGCCCACCACTGAAAACAACGACGAATCTGTCGAGTTCTTAGATGACGAGTTTGAGAAAGACATTGACGAAGAAAAATGATTTTATGCAAATAATTCCAACTACTTAAAAGCAAGATATCCTAATCTTACTCAAGTGAACAATTACAACAACCAAATTGAAAAAATTGCAAATGCCATATCACATGACAAAATATCATTAGATGAGCAAGATCAGTCAAAACTTAAAAAATACTATGACATGGCAAAAAACCAATTTGGCCTAAAAGACGAATCTGCCATGCAACTAGTCAACGAGGCATTTTTGTATCTCAAGCTAAAAGGCTCTGATTCTGTAGACCCCTTACAGCATGGCGACCAGTTTGGGGCCGGATTTAGCTAAAATAAAAAATAAAAAAATCACACTTGGGCAAACCTGAGTCTGGTTTTTGCCGATACCAGAACAATGCTCAATATTGCAATGACCAGTACTAGGGCAGACAAGGCTCCAAATTCTGGAACTACCTGGGTTCCAATGACTTCCACCTGACTTGTATCCTGTGGAACCGTTACAGTCACAGTCCTGTCAGTGCTGGTTTTTGTTTCTGTAAAGTCAGTGTCTGCGCCATCAACTAGAACAAAGAACTGGTCGTCTCCAGTACTTGTTTTAGCATCAATTAATGCACGCGGCAAAGTCAATGTGAGGTTGCCATCAGAGGTTGCCGTGACAGACACTATGAGCGAAGTGTCTTGATGACTCAGTGACATGTCACTTATGGTTCCTGCATCCATGGTATAAGGCACCTGAAAAGACTGTCCGCTTGTGGCATCCTGTACTGCGTACTGTTGTCCAGTCTGCGCAAATACAGGTGCAGCCCCAAGTGAAAACACCAGTGATGCCATAATTACATACGATGAGCGGTTCATGCATCTTGAGTTTACAAAGTATTATTTGACTTTTGCTAGCAAAAAATACCAGAATTAATTTAATCCAGTGCCAAATTCATAGAGTGATTGTTTACAACAGGGCTTGTTCTTTGTGTGATATCATTTCTGGTTATAGTCATACCAGCAGCATCGGCACAGATGCAACATGTAAACATACTAGTCAATTATGAAAAAGACCCGTCAAGGAACTATCCAGTATCTGTAGAGTCAGGACAAGAGTATGTGTTATCCCAAAGATACACATGGCAAGACACCCTTGGAAGACTGGATGTGATATCATATACAATAGATAAAGGCCAAGATGTTGCCATACCGCGACATTCTGATGGAAACTTTACAATAGACATTCCAACTGACAGGGACCACACTGTAACATTTCACACCATGCAACAGTTTGAGATCACATCGACATGTGATAACATTACATTTTCTCCCCCATCTCCAACAGGTGACAACTGGTTTGATGATAACTCTGACATGCAGTTTGTTGTACCATATGTTATACCATCAGACAACCAGTCAAGACAGCAGCTTGCAGGATGGTCAGAAGACAATTCAGATGTCACCATAATCCCAAGACAAGATTTGGGTTTGTTTAGATCTCATGTCATTCAGGTAACAGAAAAGCACGACATATCTCTACAATACAAAAACCAATACCATGTCAGTGTCATCTCAAATTTTGGCAGGCCCCTTGGAACTGGTTGGTATGATTCAGGGACCATTTCAAACATATCTGTAATTTCAGGAGATGACACTATTTTACATCATGTGTTTCTTGGGTGGCAGGGTCAAGTAATTGGAGATGCAACACAATATTCTGCAGAAATTCTTGTGGACTCGCCAAAGGTGATGGTTGCAAACTGGTCTGTAGACTATACCAGCATATCGGTAATTGCAATAATTGTAATTTCAGTTTTGGTCATAGTTATAATTTACAAAAAAAGAAGAAATCCTGCAAAAATATAATCAAAAATAGGGAGAACTTAAAACCACCAGCATCAATTACCAAAGGTGTTGCTGCAAAATCAGGATCCAGTATCCCTGAGGGAAAAAATCCAAAGCATAATGGTGGCCAATGGTTTTAGACAAGAGTGTTACGGAAAGATACTGGATTACACAATAAACCTGTTCGAGTCAAAGGGACTTGGAATTGATTATTACGGATATCACAATATCATTCATGAGTTAGAAGTAACATATATCACACTCTTGGCAGCTCAAGGTGAGAGCTCGCACACCACAATAAAACAAGAAGACCTGCCATATCTGTTTGCTGCGGCCTTGTTCCATGATTACGATCCACAGAAAAAAGTAGACAAGCCTCACGAAGAAGATGCAATAAAATTTGTCATGAGTGATGAAAAACTCAATTCATTGCTTAAGGATGCAGACATTGACAAGAATCTGATTGCTGCATTGATTCATAGAACAACATATCCTTGGCATGGAGAGATCAAAGAAACCACAGAAAAGAAAATTGAAGATTGTATCAATCT
>JAGWGS010000128.1 GCA_028867235.1 Nitrososphaerota archaeon
CTGATGAGTCCAATTCTTATTTTCCTTGGTTTATTGCGTAATCAATCATCATTGCTGGTATATTTACGCCAGTAACTCTGACAGTATTTTTGTATTCCGTTGTATTGTTTACTTCGTGTACAACCAGTCCTTTCTCCTTGCTCTCCATTAGATCTACTCCAACTATCTGTCCCTGAACTGCTTCTTTTGCCTTGATGCAAATATCTTCAAGTTCCTTTGTGACCTTTAGCTCTTCTGCCCTTCCTCCAAGTGCCATGTTTGTCTTCCATTGGTCATCTCCAGAATAGCGATATATTGCAGCAACAACCTCGTCTCCAACTACAATGGCCCTGATATCACGTGGAGGCCTGTTTACAAATTCTTCCAAATAATATACCTGGTAAATTGGATACATGCTCTCTCTACTTTCTATGATTGCCTCTGCAGATTCCTTGTCCTTTATCATTGCAATCATTCTTCCCCAACTTCCTACCGTTGGCTTGATAACCATTGGGTATCCCTTTTTGTCAAGAAATTCTAATGCAGATTCTTGTGAAAATGCAACTGCACTAAATGGAGTTGGAATTCCTTTTTTTAGCAATAACATGTGAGTAAATAATTTGTTTCCAGCAAATATGCTGGTGTTCAATGAATTGATTACGTTTACACCCTTGCCTTCTAGTGCAGCAGTAGAGTGCAGACTACGATAATAACTAACACATCGCTGTATTACTGTTCCATACTCTTCCTTACTTTTATCTAAATTAATGGACAGATTCTTGCAATCCACCATTTTTGCATCGATGCCCTTTTCCTTGGCAGCATCATAGAGTGCCTTTTCTTCCCACCTGATGGTATCGTAGAGAATCGATAAACCGGAACTCACTGGCCCCAGTCCTCACCAACAGATTGTGCTGGTTTTAGCTCAAAGCCTGAGGATCCCTTGGCAAGCTCAAAACTTGCTCCACAGTCAGGGCATGTTACTATCTCTCCTTCCATCGAATCCTTTGGAGGGTTGATGTTTGCGTCACATTCTAAACATTTCATATTCTATTCCTGTTCTAACCTCTCATTTTGCGACATTAATTATCTTTTGGCTTGGGCATATGCTGAGGAAAAAATCACTTCTTTTTTCTTTCCATGCTTTCTTCTGACTTGATTATCTTTTGCTCTAACTTGTCATCAAGGGGTATCTCAAGCAAGTCTCCCATTCTTAAATTCTTCAAACCTGAAGCAACTGATTTGGCATGTTCCTCATTTTGGTCAAGACCCAAAAGCGACATTAGATATGCAGCACCATTCTTGCCTGCAAGCTCTCCAAAGACTATTCTTCTCCTGTTTCCTACAATTTTTGGCTCTATTGGCTCATATGCTGCTGGATTTCGGAGTATTGCAGCAAGGTGTGTTCCTGCCTTGTGCTTGTATGCTGTAGGTCCTACAATTGGCTTTGAATCATATGGAATGATATGTGTATATTGTTCGATGAGCCTTGATAGGTCCATTAGCATGTCTAGTCTAAAGTTATTTGGCGACTTGTATAGGTATGTCAATGCCACTGCAGTCTCTGCAAGTGCAGGTATCCCAGTTCTTTCTCCAATGCCATCTATTGTGGTGTGAATCTGATCCGCTCCTCCATCACATCCTGCCAAAGCATTTGCAAGTGCAAGGCCAATGTCATTATGACAGTGCACATCAAGTGCAGTATCAATCTCATCTCTGATTGACTTGACAAAGTGATACATTCCATTTGGTCTCATTATTCCAACTGTATCTGGAAGACTAATCCTGTCAACACCTGCATCTGAAATCTCCTTGCACACTTGGAGTAAAAATTCTGGATCTGCTCTGCTACCGTCTTCAACTGTAAATCTCATCTTTAATCCGTGTGATTTTGCATATTCTACTGTCTCGACTGATCTTCGTAATGCTTCTTCTCTTGTGATTCTAAGCTTATCCTTCATGTGAATCTCTGATATTCCAAGATATGTTGCCATCCATGTGGCATCGCAATCAAGTGCAACATCCACATCCTCTTTTAGTGCACGAACATGTGCTACAATGTCTGCCTTTAGGCCCTGTTTTATGATTGTCTTTGTTGCTTCCTTGTGATCAGGTGATACCACTGGTGATATCTCTATTTGATCAACTCCAAAATAATCAAGCATCCATGCAATCTGGATTCTTTGCTTGTTTGAAAAAGTAACACCTGGGTGTTGCTCTCCTTCTCTTAGAGTACTGTCAAGTATTCTAATCTTCTTTGGTTTAACACCCATCTCATTATACTTGTATGCGTAAATGTTTGCATCATCCATTTGGATTTTTTATTGCTCCTTGCGAATATAAACATATTCGTACAGAAATCGTCTATTTTTGTTGTTTTTGAAACGATTTTAGGGCGATTTTCAGAATTATGACACGATATTCGTTTTTAGGATACTGTGCGCAGTATGATTACAGTATTGGTGTCAAACACACCAGGAACCTTTCGCAATTCATCAATGCAGACATTAATGTCTGTAATTGTTGGCGCCTTGATAATTGTAGCAATGTCATACTGGCCTGTTATTTCAAATACTGTATGTACTCCTCTTAGCTTTACTAGTTTTGCAGAAACCTTTGATGTGTCAGTTGACGAATCCACCGATATCAAAATTATTGCACTGGTGGAATTGGTGTCGCCTGTTTCTATTGTGAATTTTTTTATTGTACCGCCGTCTGTTAGGTTCTTCACTCTTCTCCTAACTGCAGACTCTGATAGGCCAAGTTTTTGACCAATCTCTACAAAGGACTGTCTAGAGTCCTTCTTTAGCATGTCAATTATGGTATCATCTGTCTTATCTCTAGACATTTCTTCTCTGTTCCTCTTTTGTTAGTATTACATCTAGAGTTTCTAAAGCTTTGTTTATTTCTGATTCTGATATTACAAGTGGCGGCAACAATCTGAGTATGTTTTTGCCGGAATACAAGAGAAGCAAGTTGTTTGCAATTCCATCAAACAGAATATCTTTAACCTCAAACTTCATCTCAACTCCAATCATCAGCCCTTTTCCTCTTACTTCGCGTATTACTTTGTGCTTTTCTTTTAGTTTCTCAAGACCGTCTCGGAACAATTTGCCGTTTTTCGCAGCATTTTCTACAAGTCTGTCCTCTGTTAAAGCATCTATTGCGCCGATTCCAGCAGCACATGATAGTGGATTACCGCCAAACGTAGATGATTGCTCTCCCTTGCTAATTGACGCCAAAATGTCTGGTCTGACAAGTGTTGCACCCATTGGTACACCGCCTGCAATTCCTTTTGCAAGACACATGATGTCAGGTACTGTATCCCAATGCTGGCTTGCCCACATCTTGCCTGTTCTTCCAAGTCCTGCTTGAATTTCATCAAATACCAAAACTATTCCCTTTTCATCACACAACTTACGAACCTCTTGCAAAAATCCGTCTGGTGCAACATTTATTCCGCTCTCACCCTGAATTGGTTCCATTATTACCATTGCAGTGTCTGAATCCACTGCATTTCGCAATGCTTCAATATCGCCAAATGATGAAAAATTAACGGTATCTACAAGCGGCTCAAAGGCCTTGCGATATTTTTGGTTAAATGTAACAGATAACGATCCTAATGATTTGCCGTGATACGAGCCATTCATTGCAACCATTTTCTTCTTTCCTGTGAACTTGCGTGCAAACTTGATTGCAGCTTCTACTGCTTCTGTTCCGCTGTTGTTCAGGTATACTTGGCTGAGATTCTTTGGTGCAATCTTGATGAGTTTTTCTAAAAACTCTTCTCGTGTCTTGTTGTATAATGAACTGTGTACTGTAATTATTTTATCAAGTTGTGTCTTGAGTGCCCTGACAACTCTCGGGTTGCAGTGGCCCACAAGTGCAACACCATATCCTCCCATGCAGTCAATGTACTCTTTTCCGCTTGC
>JAGWGS010000129.1 GCA_028867235.1 Nitrososphaerota archaeon
GGGTTGTCTTGGATGAGAACAGGCAAGCCAAGTGTCATTGCAGCAATCAACGGTGCAATTGCAGGACTTGCAGGAATTACACCTGCATCAGGATATGTCAGTGTAGAACATGCATTTGTACTCGGAATTGCAATAGGAATTGGCTCTTACTTGGCAGTGTTGTTCTTCAAGGAGCACTTGGAGATTGATGATGCACTAGATGTAAGCTCAGTCCATGGTGTTGCAGGAATAATTGGTTCACTTGGAATCGGTATCTTTGCAAGCTCTCTTGTGAATCCAAGTGGTCCAAACGGACTCTTGTTTGGACACCCACAACAGTTACTTATCCAGGCAATAGGAGTAGGTGTTGCAGGTGTGATGGGATTCTTTGGAACCTTTGCCATCATGAAGGTTCTAGACAAATTAATAGGAATCAGGGTTTCACCAAAGGTCGAGGAAGCAGGTCTTGATATTGAAGAGCATGCAGAGCGTGCTTATTCTGATGAAGACGAATTTGGTAAGATGTAAGGCGTTATTTTCAAAACAGATAACCTCCAGCCTACTTTAATACATCTTTGAAATAATATCAAACCATGATAAAGATTCCAAGTAAGGTCCAGCAATTATTCAAGAGTCAAAAAATCATTATTGTAGGCTCTGTAGATATTAATGGCCTTGCAAACTTGTCCCCTAGAACTTCGTTTTATTTTACAGATACTACAATTTACTGGCTTGACTTTTTCAAGCACAAGTCGCAGGGAAATTTCAGGTCCATACCATGGGTAAGTATTGGAGTATTTGACAAAAAAGACTTGATTGGATACCAGCTTAAAGGCAAGGTCAGCTTTGTCACAGAGCTAAAAGAAAAGTCAAGGATAACAGACATTATTGTACGCTCTGCAACTGGAAAGACATCAAGCAAGATATTTGAGAGAATCAGCCAGAACAAGACACCTGATGTTATCATGTTTACTCCAAAGGCAGTATATTCTCTTGATCCAAAAGAAGAGTCGGGAGTTGCAATAGCAATGGACAAGAGCGGCGAGACTGTATCTCTTTTAGGAAGATAATTTCTTTCTCAGAATTTCAAGTGTGGTTGTAGGGTCTGCTTTGCCCTTGGTCTTTCTCATGACTTTGCCTACAAGATAATTAATTGTGGCAGGGTTTTGTCGTGCTTCTGCTACTGCCTTTTCTTCTTCTTGAAATACCTCGTCGATTATTTTTTCTATGGAACCTGCATCACTTACATGTCCAAGGTCAAGGCTTGATATTACATCTGCAAGTGGTTTTCCTGTCTTTACCATTTCTTGTAGTGCTAGCTTGCCAGAGTTTCTCGTAATCTTGTTTGTAGTTATTGCATCTGCAAGATCAGATATGTGCTGCGGTGATATCTTGAGCTCTAATTTTTTCTCTCTAGTATCTGCAAATCCCATCAAGTCTGTTGTAATGATATTTGATACTTCTTTGGCATTTTTTTCGTTATGAGATTTGTCAAACAGGTCAGAATAGAACCTATCAGATGATAACACGTCTGCTACCTGTGCAGGAATTCCATATTTTGTGATGTATCTTTCTCGTTTTGCAACTATACTTTCAGGCATATGGTCCTTGATTTTATTTACAGTCTGGCTCTTGATGTTTACAATTGGGATATCAGACTCTGGAAGGTATCTGTAATCTTGTTCTTCTTCTTTTGACCTTGATGATACTGTAATTCTTCTTGCCTCGTCCCAGTGTCTTGTCTCTGCTGCAACTTCGATTCCCCTTTCAACAAGGCTTTGCTGTCGCGTGATTTCAAAATGTAATGCTTTTTCAATATCTCGGAACGAGCCTACGTTTTTGATTTCAACTCTATTTCCGTCACCTTCTGAGATGTTGCCATCAACCCTCATTGCACCCTCAAGGTATGGGTCCCCAACCCCTATATTTTCAACCAAATCTGCCAAGACATTCAAGAATACACGTACCTGTTTTGGTGTCTCAAAGTCTGGCTCTGTTACAATTTCTACAAGAGGTGTTCCTGCCCTGTTGTAATCAACAAGTGTGAGCATTGATTTTCCTTCATAGACTAGTCTTCCTGGGTCTTCTTCTAGCTGGATTCTCCTGATTCTGATTTGCTTTCCTTCAATCTCGATTTTTCCATCAGAGCCTATGCTAGTAGGTCCATATGCATTGTACTGGGTAATTTGGAAATTTTTTGGCAAGTCAGGATAGAAATAATTTTTTCTGAAAAATCCAATCTGCTCTGGAATCTTGCATCCCAGGGCAAGTGATATCATTGCTGCTTTTTCAACTGCCTTTTTGTTTAGCATTGGAAGTGAGCCTGGCAATCCGACACATACAGGACAGATGTTGGTGTTTGGTTCAAGGTTTCTATATTCTGCCTTGCATGAGCAGAATAATTTACTTTCAAGCTTTGTCAGCTGACAGTGAATCTCGAGTCCAATTCTAGTCATAGTGGGACCTCCGGAAGTGTGACTGTTTGTTGTAATGCATATGCTGCCTGGAGAAGTTTTTTTTCTTCAAATGAATTTGCAAACAACTGCATTCCAATTGGAAGGCCTTCAGTTGATATCTCAAATGGTACTGAAATTGCAGGGATTCCTGACAGGTTTGCAGTTATTGTATTGATATCAGTAAGATACATTTTTAGAGGATCGTCGATTTTTTCTCCAATTTTAAATGGCAGAATGGGCATTGTAGGTGATATTAAAAAATCAACTTGCTTGAATGCCTGGTCTAGTTGGGACTTTATCATTGCTCGAACCTTTTGGGCCTTGAGATAGTATTTTCCATAGTATCCTGCTGATAACACAAATGCTCCAAGAAGCATTCTTCGTGTCACTTCTGGTCCGAAGTTGCTTCGCACCTTTGCAACATATGCCTTGAACTCGTATCCTTCGGTTCCAAAATCAAATCCGTATCTTAGGTTGTCATATCTTGCAAGATTACTGCTTGCCTCTGCTGATGCTATTGTATAATATGCTGCAACAGAATGCTGTATGGCATCAAGTGATATTGAGATACACTGAGCCCCTAGGCTTTCTAGTTTTGAGATTGCTCTTTTTGTAGCAGATTCGACTTGCTTGTCTACTCCTTCGCCTATCATTTGAGATATTATTCCAATTTTTTTGCCAGAGATTCCGGTTTTAATGTCCTTGAGATAGTCGACAGGAGAATTGTTTACTGTGGTATCATCATGTGGGTCATGTCCTGATATTACATTTAGTAAAAGACCGATATCTTCTACAGTTCTTGCCATTGGACCTATCTGCTCTATGCTGTTAGAGTATGATACCAGTCCGTATCTACTGATTAATCCATATGTTGGTTTTAGTCCTACAATAGAGCAGAAACTTGCAGGGCTTCTAACAGAGCCTCCAGTATCAGAACCAAGTGATGCAAGACATTCTTTAGCACTAACAGCCACTCCACTTCCACCTGATGATCCTCCCGGTACATAGTCAGTATTCCATGGGTTTTTGCTTGGACCAAAATAGCTATGTTCTGTTGTCGAGCCCATTGCAAACTCGTCAAGGTTTGCCTTGCCAATTATTATGGCGTCTTGTGATTTGAGTCGAGATATTACAGTGGCATCATATGGTGAGACAAAATTTTCAAGAATCTTTGATGCACATGTTGTTTTGAGTCCTGCAGTACAGATGTTATCCTTGATTGCCATTGGCATTCCAAAAAGAATTCCTGTTTTTTCTTTGGTTTTGATTTTTTTATCAATCTCTTTTGCTTTTGCTAGAGCACCGGTATTGTCTACTGAGATAAATGCGTGAACTTTACTTTCA
>JAGWGS010000012.1 GCA_028867235.1 Nitrososphaerota archaeon
CATATGCTTTGGGTGAACATCTCTAGGACCAAATACTCCTGCCAAGATCTTGTTCTTTCCAAATTCAATATATGCAGAGCCGTCTGCATTCTTTAGTACTCCTACCTTAATTGAGATATCTCTAAGCTCATCTAATCTCCTACCATCACATCTTATTCCATCTTCAGTCATTAATTGTGTCATTATTTTCACCATCTGGTACCCCAAGCATAGATTTGACTCTTTCAGTCAAATTTGGTGTATGCGCAAGGGCATCAATCATTTTCACTGCCTCTACTGCCTTTAATAATCCCTCGGAATCTTCACAAGAGATTACAACCCATCCATTTTGACCTATTGTTATAATTGCTTTAGTAGCCATTTCTATTGTTTGGATCATAGAACCACGTTTTCCAATTAATCTAGGCACTTTACTTGGAGAAATCTCTACTAGTTCTCCAGCTTCTATTTTACCAAGATCTCTGTCCTGTACAGTAAGGAGAGGATCCCTTGATCTATCAAAATTAGCAATTCTTGTAGCGACTAAATCGCCTACATCAAGTCTCTGTTTTAATTCATCTTTAGTAGGAGAATAGTCTCTGCCAAAAACATCCTGAGCTGGTAAAAATCCTACAAAGCAAGAATTAATATCAAATTCCCAAGATAACGGAGATGTTCCTATTACTTTGCCAATAACCAAGTCATTTGTCTTTGGCATGTATCCTCCAGTGAGAGGTATGACTTTAACAGAATTATCGAAAATTTCAGATATGCCTACACATGTTGAGATCATCCTATCTCCATCTTGGTACACATTTTGTTCAGGTCGAAGAGGTCCAGTTGCTATAACGTCACCTGGAATAACATATCTTCTTTTTACATCCATCATTTTGCAACCTCAATAGAAGCAGTACCTTTTGTTACAGAACCTAATCTATCCATTACATTTGCCCTTGCCGCCGCCGGTATATCTAGTATTACTTTAAGTGCACCATTTGATTGCCATTCTTCTTTTTTCAAAGTTCCAAAAGATTTCAAGACAGTGTAGGATTGAGCTGCAAATTGTGCCGGTACTAAAATTTCAAGAAGCATATTTTCAGACTTTAATGGAATTATAGATCGAAGTTGTTCAAGTATTTCTTTTATCTGCTCATCAGTATTTCTAAAAGGATCAACTGACACTCTTGCATCATCCATGGCTTGTTCTATTCTAAGTGGAGGATGTGGTAGATGAGATCGTGGGTCTACGTATGTTTTTGAGATAAAGTCCACAATTTGTTTGCGCTTTTCTGATACCATTTTTCTTCGCTGATCAGTGGTGAGATTTAGATCTCCTTTTTGGAGCATTATTGTTGCAACCGCAACAGAATCTGTTGTTTTGAATGCTTTCATGAGTTTTTCAGTAGATGCTCTGGTGCCTTTATTAGAATCAGAGTAAATTTCATCAGAAATTAAGACGCCTGAAATGTCCTTACGCTTACCTAGTTTAAACTCCAGAGCAGGATCTGGCTTTACCAATATCTCGAATTTTTCTCCTTCCACTGAGAATCTTACAATTGTTACTTTTGTATCCATAATTGGGGTATTCATGCTAGGTATTTATCTATAAAGAAAAACTCGCTAGATTTTTATTTGGAATTTTAGCCTTTTTTCATAAGATTTGACTTCTTTAGAAATTGTTCAAGAAAGTGGTAACAATATGGTTGTCAAGTTAAAGGACATACCTGTTCAATACGCTAACGCACTTAGGAGAATCTGTCTAGCAGGAATTCCCACATTTGCAGTTGATGATGTTGTAATTATCGAAAATTCTTCAGTTTTACCAGATGAAGGAGTAGCACATAGGCTTGCAATGGTACCACTTAGAACAGATCTATCAAGATTTGTGGAACCGTCAGCATGTGATTGCCACAGTGAACTTGGATGTAGCAGATGCAGGGTATTACTTGTACTAGATTCAGGCAGTTCTGATACAACACGTACTATCACATCAGCAGAGATCAGTTCAGAAGACGAAGTTGTCAAGCCAGTCAGTCCAAACATTCCAATTGTTGCACTAGCTCCAAGTCAGAAATTAAAAGTGGAGGCATATGCAAGACTAGGCAGAGGTAATGATCACGCAAAATGGAACTCTGCAACAATAGCAATCCTTACTGCTACAAATAATCCAAATGAGCACATTTTAACTATAGAAACTACAGGCAGTCTAACTCCAAAAGAAGTACTTCGCGCTTCAATTGAAGAATTAGAAAAGAGATTAGACGAGTTCCAAAAGAATCTAGCCACCCTGGGCTGAGCATCATATATTATATTTGGGTAAAAGTGGGCAATATTACACATGACTAATCAAGTTGTCATTCAAATGGTTAACACTTTGCGGGTAGCTTCAAAGAAGAACAAGGCTCCAATATGGGAAAGACTAGCAGATCTAGCTTTGAAACCCACAAGAGCAAAGAGGACGATGAATTTGGGTCAAATTGATAGACTTGCAGCAGACAATGATGTCATCATAGTCCCAGGTAAAGTTTTAGGAACTGGAAACCTGTCACACAAAATCACATTATGTTCATTTTCAATATCAACCACAGGTGCAAAAAAAGTAACTGCATCAGGCGGAAAAGTATTAGACATATCTCAAATAATTAAAAATCATCCAACAGGAAAAGGAGTGAAAATAATTGGCTAAACAAGTTTCCGAAGTAAAATCAGAGAATACCGCACCACAGACAATCATAGTTGATGGTTCAAACATGATAGCAGGCAGATTGTGCTCTCATGTTGCAAAACTCCTCATAAAAGGAAACAGAGTATCAATTGTAAATTCAGAGAACATTATGCTTTCTGGAGATAGAGATGCAATAATTGAACAATATAGAAAATTCCTAGAGATTGCAAGTATTAACAATCCAAAATTTGGTCCATTTCACCCTCGTAGACCAGACACGATCATAAGCAGAATGGTTAGAGGCATGCTACCAAAGAACAAGCCTTCAGGCAAGACATCCCTGAAGAGACTAAGAGCATATCTTGGAGTACCAAATGAATTAAGATCCAAAAAGACAACACAGTTTGAAGATGCTAAAATTAGAAGACCTTCTCCATATTATACAACTCTTGGAGAACTTGGCAGAATGGTAGGGTGGCACGAATAATGGTTAAACTAGAAAGTTACTATGCATCAAGAAAGACTGCCCGTGCACATGCTTTCATTACAAAAGGAGCAGGCCGAGTAAGAATTAACAACATTCCAGTAGAAATGGTTCAACAAGAAGTGGCACGTGAAGTGATGTTAGGACCACTAGAAGTTGCAGGAGACATTAGAAACAAGATAGATCTTTCAGTAAGAGTCAAGGGAGGAGGTTTCATGGGACAATCATATGCAAGCGCAATTGCAATATCACGAGCCATGACAGGGTGGACAAAAACAAGGAAAGAACCAAAAGATCATCCACTTACAAGAACAGTTAGAGAAGATCTCAGAAAACGATTGAATGATTATGACAAACACTTGCTAAGTGGCGACGATAGAAGAAAAGAACCAAAGAAATTTGGTGGCCCAGGCGCTAGAAGAAGAAAACAAAAGTCTTACAGATAGCTTTGAAAGCTGTAATTTTGGCAGGAGGCCGCGGTACACGCGGAAGGCCATTTACAGATTATATTCCAAAAGCAATGATTCCAGTCCAAGGACGACCTTTGGTATATCATATTGTCAAATACCTATCAAAATTTAACATCATAGATGAGATAATCATATTAGGCGATTTTACAGGCATTGGAAAACAAATAGAAAAGTATTTTGAAAATCACATCTCAGTTAAAAAACCAATCAAATTCATCCAGGACTCACAGAGTGGTACAGGAGGAGATCTAGTACATCTCAAGACAACATTAGATAAGAGTGGTGATTTTCTTCTCTGGTTTGTAGATAACTTGTGTCCAATAGACATAGACAATTTGCATCAATTTCACAAAGATTCCAGAGTAGATGCAACAATTGCAGTAAGAAGATACAGAAAAGAAGAGACAGGTTTTGCAATAGTCAAGGATGGAATAATTCAAGAGTTCAAAGAAAAACCAACCATAGAACTGCAGATGGCTGAATGTCTTGGAATATACATTATTAATTCCAAAATAATCGATACAATCAAGACGAAAAAACAAAGAAAAAAGAGCTTGAATTTGTCGTATGATATTTTGCAGCCATTATCAAAGAAAGGAAACATTGCAGCATATGACATTGGAAAAACTCAGTGGCTTGATATTGATTCCCCTACACGCGTAGAAAGAAACAAAGAATTGATAGGCGCCTTAATAAAGAAACTAGATTAGATCTTGTGAGCTTTTTCATATTGCACAATTTGTTTTTCATGCAATAGCGTCATTGCGATGTCATCAAGACCTTCAAGCAGAATTTTTTTCCAGTGTGGTTCGATATCAAAAGACATGGACAAACCATCTGCACGTATAGATTGATTTTCCAGGTCCACCTCAATTTCAGACTTGACTGAGAATAGTTTCTGTAGAGATTCTTCAGACACCTTGATAGGCAAGACTCCATTTTTGAAACAATTGTTATAAAAAATATCTGCAAACGAGGTAGATATTACGACTTTGAAGCCGTAATCATCAAGTGCCCATACAGCATGTTCACGACTTGAACCACAACCAAAGTTGTCTCTGGCAAGCAAGATCTTGGAATTTTTGTATTTAGAATCATTTAGGATGAAATCTTTTCTTGGTATGCCTTCTTTTTCATATCTCCAATCGTAAAACAAGTATTGACCAAATCCAGTTCTCTGGACTAGTTTTAGAAATTGTTTAGGTACTATTTGGTCAGTATCAACATTTACTTTATCAAGCGGTGTAGCAATGCTCTTTATTTTTTTGAATGGTTCCATGTTAGTTCAAATCCAATTCTCGCACATCTACAAAGTGTCCATAAATTGCAGCTGCTGCAGCCATCACAGGGCTTACAAGATGAGTTCTGCCTCCAGCACCTTGTCTTCCTTCAAAGTTTCTATTTGAAGTACTAGCACATCTTTCTCCTGCTTTTAAGATATCAGGATTCATACCAAGACACATACTACACCCAGATTCTCTCCATTCAAATCCAGCATCCTTGAATATTTTATCCAGTCCAAGCTCTTCTGCATTTTTCTTTACAAGTTGAGATCCTGGAACAACCATTGCTCGTACCTTTGGAGACACTTTTCTTCCTTTGACAATTTTGGCAGCCTCCATTAGGTCTTCAAGCCTGGAATTAGTACATGATCCTATGAATACTCTATCAATTGCAATATCAGTAATTGCAGTGCCAGGCTTGAGACCCATATACTGTAATGCTTTTTCAGCACCTTTTTCTTGTTCAGCGTTACCTTTTCCATACTCTGTAGGAAATGGTATATTTTCAGTAACATCGCTAGTCATGGCCGGATTTGTTCCCCAGCTTACCTGCGGTGCAATATTATCAGCATGTAGTGTAAAGGATTTGTCAAATTTTGCCCCACTGTCTGTTTTTAGGTTTTCACGCCACATATTCACATATTCCTCATAATTTTTTGGAACGTATCTTCTTCCACGCAAGTATTCGAATGTTTTTTCATCAGGTGCAACCAGTCCTGCTCGTGCACCTGCTTCTATAGACATGTTACATATTGTCATTCTCTGTTCCATTGTCAACTCAGATATTGTATCACCGCGATACTCAATTACCGTTCCTGTTCCTCCTGCTGTTCCAATTTTTTTAATTATTGATAAAATGATATCCTTGGCTGTTATTGCATGTGGATTTTTTCTCTTTCCAGAAATGTTGATTTCAAAAGTTTTTGGTTTTTCCATCATTATGCACTGGGTTGCAAGAACGTGCTCAACATCACTTGTTCCTATCCCAAAAGCAAGTGCACCAAATGCGCCGTGTGTTGATGTATGACTATCACCACAAACAATAGTGGTACCAGGAAGTGTAATACCAAGTTCAGGACCTATCACATGAACTATTCCTTGGTTTGGACTGTTGATATCAAATAATGTAATTCCAAATTCTTTACAGTTTTTCTCAAGTGTTTTGATCTGGATTGCCGATGTTTGATCAATTATGGGCAAGGACCTATCACTTGTAGGTACATTGTGATCCATTGTTGCAAACGTAAGATCGGTACGTCTTACTTTTCGTTTGTTAATTCGTAGTCCGTCAAATGCCTGTGGAGATGTTACCTCATGTACAAGGTGTCTATCTACATAAAGTAGAGAGCGGCCATTTTCTTGTACTATTACATGAGAGTCCCAAATCTTTTCAAAAAGTGTCTGCGGCATTTAGATAATGATTGTCATTACCGGAGATATAATAGTATAAAATACAAATCTATGCCCTAGTCTAATCCAGATTTCATTATACCACTAGATGTCTGTATTAGTAACGCAAATGAATAATCAGTATTTTCTAGACATCTATGGTTTATAGTTAAAAAGTCCACCTGCTTCTACTATCTTACCTATAATGTCTGGGAAAGGCTTCATTTTGTACACCTTATTCTTGGTAAGATTTGTGATCTCGTTTTTAGATATGTCAACTTCTAGTGAATCGCTATCAGATATGTCCCTGTATGCACTTTCGTCAATCTCTATAGGTAGTAAAAATGCCCCATCTACTGCATTTCTGTAGAATATTCTTGCAAAAGACAAGGCAAGTACTGCTTTTATTCCTGAATAAGATAGAGCTATAGGAGCATGTTCTCTTGAGGAACCACATCCAAAGTTTTTCCCTGCTACAATAAAGTCTCCAGGTTTTACTCTTTTGTGAAAGTCTTTATCGAGTCCTTCCATAGCGTGTGTTGCAAGTTCTGCATAGTCATGAATCTTAAGATATGGACCTGGTAGTATTACATCAGTATCGATGTTATCCCGTTCATATTTTATTACAGAACCTTTCATCTAATGTCCCTCGGATCAGTAATTTTTCCAGTTATTGCAGACGCGGCTGCTACAAGTGGCGATGCAAGATATGTTTGAGACTCTACATGACCCATTCGTCCTGGAAAGTTTCTATTTGTTGTACTTACACAAATTTCATCTTTTGCTAACACTCCCATGTGAGCGCCACAACATGCTCCACACGTAGGAGGCCCTACAACAACACCAGCATCCATGAAAATTTTTAACAGCCCTTGGTCCATTGCTTTTCTAAATATTGACATCGCTGCAGGCAATACTTCAGTTCGTATCTTGACAGTTTTTCCTTTTAGAATTCTTGCTGCAGCCTCCAAGTCCTCTAGTTTTGCACCAGTACATGAACCAATGTATGCCTTGTCAATTTCAACAGAAGACAAATCGCGTGCAACAACAGTATTTTCAGGTGAGAACGGTTTTGCTACAATAGGTTCCATTTCCGATGCTTCGTATTCATAAATTTTTTCATATTGAGCATCAGGATCACTGTGCACTTCGTTATACTTTGTAGCTCCTCTTGCAGCAAGATAATCTCGTGTTTTTTGATCCGGTTCAACAATTCCACTTTTTGCACCAGCCTCTGTTGTCATATTTGTAAGAGTCAATCTACTTTCAACAGACATTTCAGATATTCCAGTACCGCCAAACTGCATTGTTTTATACGCTGCACCATCTGTTCCTATATCGCCAATTATCTTCAAGATCAAATCTTTTGCCATCACATGATCAGGAAGTTTTCCATTAAGCTTGAAAAATAGTGTCTCAGGTACCTTAAACCAAATCTTTCCATTCAGTAATACATATGCGACATCAGTGTGACCAAGTCCTGCTGCAAATGCACCCAAGGCCCCAGTAGTATTCGTATGAGAATCCCCACCCACGTAGACCTCACCTGGAAGTACCATTGCCTCTTCATGAGATAAGGTGTGGCATATTCCATATTGCCCCATTCCATACTTGAAGTGCTTTTTGATTCCAAATTGCTTTGTAAAGTTTGTTAGCATTACAACATTTTGTGCTGATATCTTGTCTGCTGCTGGCACAAAGTGATCCTCTGCAACCCACACTCTTTCTGGGTCCCAGATCTTGTCAATTATCATGCCTTTCTTTCGTAGTTTTTCAAATACTGCAAGAACACCGGGACCTGATACATCGTGTACCATTACCTTATCAACATTAACAAATACTACATCCCCTGGAGCAACACTTGTCTTGCCAGAAGCACGAGCTAGAATCTTTTCAGTAATATTCAATATCAAAACTTGATATTTTAGAAATTAAAATGTTTGGAGAACCCTAAATAGTAATTGGTATCTAAAATCATCATGGTACTCACAGTCCTCCCTTTGAAGTCCACATTAAAGAAAGAAAAATTTGATTTATTTTCAAGTCTTGTAACAGATCTTGACAACTCCAGTATAGTTCCTCAAAATGGAGATGTGCTTGTAATTTCAAGCAAGTATGTTGCAAACGCACAGGGAAGGATCTTGGAAGTCAGCAAAGTCATAGCATCACAAGATGCAGAAAGAATTGGTAAAAAATTTCAAATGAAATCAAACATGGCTGAAATAATTTTAAGAGAGTCTGATACAATATTTGGAGGAATACCAGGATTTGTCATCACATCTGCAGATAATATAATGGCCCCAAATGCAGGAATAGACAAATCAAACACTAAAGGCGGTACAATAGTTTTGTATCCAAATGATCCATATCGTGAAGCAGAGCATCTAAGAAGAAAATTTCTATTAAGATATAATGTACATGTCGGAATAATAATTGCAGATAGCAGATTGATGCCTGGAAGAGTGGGAACAGTCGGAGTCGCAATATCATGTGCTGGCATTGAACCTACAACAGATCTTCGAGGACAAAGAGATCTGTATGGAAATTCTCTCAAGGTTACTTTTCAAGCAGTAGCAGATGACCTTGCATCCATTGCAAATCTAAAGATGGGAGAAGGCTCAGATGCAACCCCAAGTGTATTGATAAGAGGCTCAGATGCAATACTGACCAACAGAGAGATAAGAGAAGACGAGATGGCAATACCCTATGAACAATGTGTCTATGTTCGTGGACTAGGTGCAAGGATTTAACACAACTACAGTTTTAATAGAGCCGCCATGGACGCCAAGATATGGTAGAGTTCCTCACCAGATACCCCAAAACATTGTCATTTCTAGACGGCAAGAAGGACAAGGTAATGGTGGATACAAAAGGAGTTGAGCAGCTTACTATTGTAGTAAAGAAGAGTGTAGAAGAACTGTTAAAGATCTTTTCAAATGAAGGCTTTACTCACGTGAAATTCGAACACAAACAAGAGACACAGATAGGCAGTGGACTATCACTCAAATTGAAAAAACCATGGGAGATGCACGTTAGATTACTAGAAATGAAAAAGGGCTTGGTTGCAATACAAGCAGAAGTCGAAGTTTCAAGAGATTATCTTCAACATCTGTTTTGTCAGAGGACCCCAGTACTTTATGAAGTAGAAGAATTATTGAAAAAACACCAAATAGAGTATAAAATTTGGAATGAAAGAATTAGAAAGTATGTCAACACGGTATTGGATAATTATAGAGTCAAACTTGTTACCCCAAGTTTTCCAGTATTGGCATGGAAACCAATGGTGTATGTAATTTCAACAATAGGCGTACTATACCTATTCAAATACATCATGACAGTCTAGAACCTTTAATTAGAAATTTTCATTATTATCTGTAAATGAGTACAAAACTTCCACTGTATCTGAAATTTTACGGCATATCTCCATGGGAGCTAGAAGTATTGTACAGCACGTTACACAAGTTGTTTAACGTACAAGAAAACCCAGATGCTGCACAAGAAGAGGATTTTACAACTTTACTTGATATTACATTCCCATTGTCTTTCAATGATGAGTTTTTCAAGCAATTTGAAATACAAAGATGGGAAAAGATCAAAGGAATAGTAAAAGAGATGAAACGAAGAAGAGGTGGAGGAAAGAGCCTACTTGTCTACATCAGATTCTCAGGAAAGCCAAATATTGTATTTATAATAGACCTTGACGACAGACATTCGTTTGATACAGCAGTAGACAAGATTGACTTTGTCCTAGAATTATTACCATATCATTTAGATCCAAAAAAGATGCCAGCAGGAGTCATCAATGTATCATACCAATTTGACGACATGACAGGAAGATGGAAAATTATTTCAAGTTCTGAGGATCAGACGTATCATTTTACAGAGAATGAATGGAAAATTATTTGATTTCTTTTTCCAAAGGCTCAAGCATGGAATGCAATTCACGGTATTTTTTTTCAATAAAATCAAGCGATTCTTCCAGTTTCTTTGATTTTCCGTACTTGTATCTAATTAATTCTCTGTGTCTCCAAAAGTTCTTTCCTTCCCCAACTGACATGGTGCTAAAATAATCAGGTCCTTTGAGACTATCTGGGATTTTTATTCCATATGGGAAAAGAAATTCTGCCATAAACCACTCATCACCGTCAGGATAATCAGATCCTGTATCAATGTCAAAGAAGAGATGCAACAAGTTTGTCTGCATCAATCCATCGTCTCTTATGGTAGGATGTTTTACGTTTGATTTTTTAAAATCTAGTTTCACAAGATTTGGTTCAAAATATCCGTCGATTATTGATTTTCGAAATATTTTGTTTACTTCTTCCAGATTCAAACTAGAATTACTCTTCTTCAGAACATGCTAATAACGATTCTGTCAGTATTGAAAATAATCAGACAGAATTACTATACTTGTAAAGAATCCAGTATCTTTGATACGTTGGTTATAGATTTGTTACCAGCAGAGATTTCCTGATTAGATGGAGGATTTTCCACATAATTTGGAATTCTTTCAGACATTCTTTCATCATATGGAGCAATTATCTCGTTTTTGTAAAATATTCCAGTAGGAATCTTGGAATCCCATTCATTTGATTTTATCAGAGCTTGGGTGAGTTTTTCATTTTCTTCATCAGGCGAATCAATGTGTACAGATGGGTCATAGCCAGTATCTTCAAGCTTGTATATTCTTGGTCTTGGTTTATTGGTGATTTCATCAATATTGTCCATCCCTGAAAACCAATCTCTGGTATTGATATCATTGTAAGTTGGACATGGTTGCAATACATCAAGAAATGACAATCCCCTATGCTTTACTGCTGCAATTATCAGGTCCTTGAGTTGCCTCACATCATATGCATATCCACGTGCAACAAAAGTATAGCCACTTGCAATTGCCAATGCAATAGGATTTACAGACTGGTTGACATTTGGTTCTGGCAGAGATTTAGTTTTTAATCCAAGTTTTAGAGTAGGAGATGCTTGACCTTTTGTGAGTCCATAAACACCATTATTGAATATGATATACGTCATATCCACATTTCGTCTCCCTGCAGCAACAAAATGTCCCGCACCAATACCTAGGCCATCACCATCTCCTCCCACTGCAACTACAGTCATCTCAGGATTTGCAAGCTTGGCACCTTGTGAAAAAGTCAGTACTCTTCCATGTAATGTGTGAACTCCATAGGTGTTGATATAATGCGAGGTTTTACCAGAACATCCAACACCAGAGAATATGGCTGCTTTGTGTCTTGGTATTTCCATTTCTGCAAGAGCCATCTGTATTGCACTTACTATGCCAAAGTCTCCACATCCAGGACACCAATCATTGTGCACTTCAGTTTTGTAATCAGCTACATTAGACACCATATTTTAGCACCTGTTTTTTCTCGGCTTTGTTATCAATAATTTTTTTGACAGCATCAGAGACTTCATTACAAGTCATTGGTCTGCCAGTGTATTTTAATATGTAATAGTCAACCTTTCTATCCAGATATTCATTAAGAAGTGAACCCATTTGTCCAGAATGGTTTGCTTCTATATCGATTATCGCCTTTACGCTTCCAAGTAATGATTGTACATATTGTGCAGGGAATGGATGTAACATTTTGATCTGGATAAATCCAACCTTATATCCCTCTTTTTGGAGCATTTCTATTGCATCCAGAATTGGACCTTTTGTAGAACCCCAGCTAATGATGCAATAATCTGCCACTCCATGGTTTATGACCTGGTCTTCTTTTGGTATCTTTTCTAGTGCAACCTCTAACTTTCGTGCACGCTTGTCCATCTTATAGATACGATTTTCAGGATCTTCAGATATATGCCCAACCTCATCGCTTTCATCGCCAGTATTCCAAAAGATGCCATTTTCTAGTCCAAGTCTTGATCTTGGTGATATTCCATCAGGAGATGGTGAGAATCTAACATATCCTGGGTTATCGATTTTTTCCAATAATTTTCCTCGTTCTATTGTTATTTTTGCAGGATCAAATCTGTTAACGGTGGAGACAGTGCTTGCAATGAATTTGTCCATCATGTGTATGACAGGTATCTGATAAGTATCTGCAAAGTTGAAACATTTTGCAGTATCATAGAATCCTTCTTCAGTATCACCTGATGCATATACAATTCGTGGAAAGTCTCCGTGTCCTGCATGAATTGCAAATTGCAAATCATCTTGTCCGTGTCTTGTAGGAAGACCAGTAGAAGGACCACTTCTTTGATACAATGTAACAACAATTGGAACTTCGTTTATCCCAGCCCAACCAAGAGCTTCAGCCATTAGAGAAAATCCTGGACCTGAAGTACTTGTTGCAGACCGTGCTCCTGTCAGAGCTGCTCCAATTATCATACCAATTGCAGAGATTTCATCTTCAGTCTGTACAACCAGTGTGGAACCAGGCCTATTATTTTCCACCTCAAAGATTTCATTTGATTCTAAAAATACACTTTCATCGGATGCAGGAGTAATTGGATAATACGATTGGAACCTACATCCACATGCTATTTTGCCAAGACCCGTAGACTGGAATCCTTGGACTAGGATAGTACTATCTTTTTTTGGAATTTGAGGTAATTGGTACCTGAATTTAGAATATTTTACAGTTGCAAGATTATATGCATAGTTTGCTGCAGTTTTATTCATCTCTGCAATCTCTGCTTTTCTTGAAAAGATGGATAATACAGACTTTAGTAATGTAGCAGGCGGAAGTCCCAGTAATCCAAGTGAGACAGATACTGCAAGAACATTTTGCATACGAAACATTCCACGAATTTTTGGATTCTTTGTCTCTTCAGACAAGTTAGCCAGAATTTCTTTAAATGATACAGGATAAAGCGTAACACCTCTTTCTTTGGAGTCATCAAGTAATCCCTGTATTGTGAGAGGCTTGTTTTTGGATTCTAGATATTTTTTGAGCCTAGACTTGAAAGGTGTATCAAGTGTAGGTATTTCATCTATTTTTATTGCCGATAGATCAGATTCATACACAATTGCTCCATCATCAAACACATCATCTGCATGTCGAAATATTGTTTCAGCATCAAATCCTACAAGCATTGTAATCCCACTTACATTAGATCTGATTTTCTTGTCAGATACGCGAACTCCAAAATAGCTGTGTTCCCCTTTTATGTTGGAATAATATTCTCGTTTTCCAAATACCTGTAATCCGCAACCAGCACAAGCTCCAGCAAAAATATTTGCTGCAGTCTCAACTCCCCCTCCTTGAGGGCCACCAATAACCCAAGTTAAATCAATAGAGGACATGTAGAATCTAGACTCTCATCAAATATTAATAATGCTATAAATTCCTAGATCAAATTCAACCGCCAGTGGCAGCATCAAATAAAGCACATTCACACTTGTCGCGCTCCCCACAAAAAGGGCAGACACAGACACATTTCTCTAGTGGATTCCTACACTGTACACAAATAGCAAACTCCTCTTTGTGCTTCAATCACATATGGTTACCAAGTTTAATTATAAATGAGTTATTGTGAAATTCTCAAATTCCAGTTATCAGAATACGCTTAAAATCGTCATCAGATTTACCAGTATGGTTGAAAGTCTTAGTTACACGTAAAATTCACGATTTTGCTCTAAAAGAACTTGAAAAAAAATACAACGTAGAAGTACATACTGGAAAGATTCCGATGCCAAAGAAACTACTAGTATCAAAGATACGAGACAAAGATGGCCTTCTTTGTTACCCTTATGACATGATAGATTCAGAGGTCATAAATGCAGGAAAGAGACTCAAAGCAATCTCCACATATAGTGTGGGCTATGACCACATTGATGTAAAAACCGCATTGAAAAGAGGTATCACAATAGGATACACACCAGAAGTGTTGACTCGTGCCACTGCAGATCTTACAATGGCTCTAATGTTATCATTGTTTAGAAGAATACCAGAAGGAGATAAACTAATTCGCAACAACAAATGGAAGACAATATTTGGTCCATACGAGTTTCTCGGGACCGATCTGTATCAAAAAACTCTTGGCATATTTGGAATGGGTCGAATAGGAAAGGCAGTAGCAAAAAGAGTAATAGGTTTTGAGATGAATATAATATATCACAATAGAACTCGGTTGTCAGAAAAGGAGGAAAAGAAATTAAAAGTAACATATGTATCACCTGATGAGCTTTTTAGAACTAGTGACATAGTTAGCATACATTCTCCTTACACATCAGAAACAGACAAAGTTGTGAACCTAAAATTGCTCAAGAAGATGAAAAGTACTGCATTTATCATCAACACTGCAAGAGGCAAAATAATAGATGAAGCAGATCTTGTGACAGCATTGAAAAGAAAAATAATTGCAGGTGCAGCTCTTGATGTATTTCAAAAAGAACCTGCAGATACTAAAAATCCAATAACAAGACTTGATAATGTAATACTAATGCCACATAGTGGCAGTGCAACAGTAGAAACAAGAAAACAGATGGCTGAAATTGCAATTAAAAATTTAATGTATGCACTTTCAGGTAAAAAGCCAATTTATCAGGTACAAGGAAATTAACAGTAAAAAGCTGTTATAGCTGAATTAATTCATCTGGGTCTACTTTGA
>JAGWGS010000130.1 GCA_028867235.1 Nitrososphaerota archaeon
CTTTTATCTATATTGCAATATAGTGCATCATGACAAATTTAGAAAAAGATTCCAAGATCAAGTGTACAGAATGTGATGTAGAGTTTGATTCAAGAGAAAAATTAGAAGAGCATAAAGCAACTCATTCAGTATATTGTGAGACGTGTCCCATAGATATGGCAATACGAGGCATCTCAAAATTATTTCGTAGAAATAAGCATCTTTCCTAGAGTGTTCAAGGTAATCTTGGTTCTTCCACGCTCCAATCTTTCAACATCTACCAAACCAAGCTGGACCAGACCCTTTGCTTCAGAGCTTCCATGTATGTGATAGCTCAAGAGAGGTTTCCCAAATTCACAGTTTTTTGACAATTCTTCAAGACTTTCAACAGAGCCCCCAATTTTGTCAATTGCCTGTAAAATTTTGATCTTTGCATCAGAGATTATTTCGTTATAACTTAGCTTCAAGATTGGCAAGAGCATTGGATTTCCTTGCATGTCTGTTCCAAATGCCTTGAGCCCATTTACAAATGCACATGAAAGTGCAGCACATCCTATCATTTTATCTCCTGCACTCACATTGATCAAAACTTGTTCATAGTTTGATCCTTCTTCCTTTATTATTTGGGACACATGCTCCATTGCACTTCGAATTATGTCTGGCTGTACAATTAGTTTCAAGGAGATTGGTATTCCCAAGGTTGAGCGAAGATTGCCTGAAAATTCCTCTACTAGTCTTGCATCGTCTTTGTAATGAAGTAAGATTAGTTTATGAATTGGAAAATTGCGTATGCCTGCCAGTATTCCTTCTTTATCTTGACCAAAAGTTGCTATTTGTAGGGTCTTTACAGTCATGGTAACCCTTTGTTTAGTTGATACTAAAATATTGATTTGAACAGTTCAAGATTATCTTTATTTCAGTCATAAAAGAACTATTCAATCTTTTCTTGTGATATACTAGACTAACCTTAATTATTCATTATTATGATAAAGTCAAATGCAAAAGTTAACAATTTTTCTAGTTATTGGAATAGTTTTGATATCTGTAGGTGGTTCAGCCTATGTTTTTGTGCAGCAACCCTTTACGGATTGCCCGTCATTTATGGGACTAGCAGTAGGAGCAATACCTCAAGACATTTTGGACAGGTGTCAGATATCAGGAGATTTACAAATTATAGGATCAGCGTTATTTGTTGTAGGTGTAGGTCTTACAATTTATGGAGTTGTAACAAAGTACTCATCATCTTAGAATATTATAATATTTACATAAAATTTCAATTGATGATTAACAAGAAACAGAGTTTTCATTTTCTAACTTCCGCAATGTATGCATTGTAATAATCCTGAGTTTGATACTGGTGTTGTACTATACCCGCTGTTTTGTTTTTATCAAGCCAAGTTATCTTCATTCCATTATAGAGTGGAACTCCTCCAAGACCAGTGTCTTTCATTTCAATTATCTTAGGGTTTGTAAACTGAGCCCAACAAAGAGTTGTTGAGTTTATAGTCCCATCGGGGAGCAAAACTGCAAAGTGCCTTGTCTCATTTACCTTGTAATATCCATCGAACACAACTATTGGAGGATGATGTCCAAATGTTACGTTAATTGCTCTTGGAAACTCATTATCACAATTCAAATTGTCTTTTTCAGGCGTGCTAGAGCCTGTATAGAGGAACATTATGTTATCCATCTCTACTGTCTTGTTTAGGTAATCATATACGGGTGATTCATCATAATCTCGTTTTTGGTCATCAATTATCATGCTCATTCCATGGCAAATAGTATGATTTGGCATTCCTTCACAGATCATTGGATGGATGGCAGATAGGGAAGAAAAATTTGCTTCTGAGATTGCTTGTGGTATTGGTTGTCTTGTTGTCATGGTAAGAAAAACAATACTGAATGATACAATGGATCCAATCCCAAGAATTGTAATTATGGCAAGATATAATTTTCTCAAAATATGTCCATCATTGCGTCACCAAACCTTAAAAAACTGACGTAGATTTTCACAACATGAAAATTTTCTGTCTGAAATATGTTATTATCCTGAATTACCAAAACGACTACTGGGATAGGCTGTCACATTGATTACTTTTGTTAACTGGGGATCTTCTATAATTACAAATGAGCCCACATACGGGTGATTACAATTGTATCCAACTCTTACCGCTTCCAGTGTTGATGTTCCGTTAGGATAAGTTGCAAATATGCCTGATAAACTGTCAAAATGACAACCGTACGAAGTTTTGAGCTCATCTACATTATTTTCTGCAAGATCCCTTGCTTTTTTTTCATCTATTGGATTTTCAGTTGTATTAGATTGGTATGGTTTGGAAGGAATAATCATATGGTTCCGGAATGAGGTATGGGAAATTCTATGATGATAACTATTGCAATAGATACCATCAAAACCGTAATTATGGAATAATGTAGAGTTTTCATTTTCTATAAGAACAGACCTGAAAAAATCACCGAAATGCAACTTCCTTGTAGCTCATGCCTGATACTATCTTCACTGAATCAACCTTGTCTATGGTGTTAAAACATGGAATATCCATATCATAAGAAAAATCTGATGCGTCAATCTTTGGAGAATCATAGCCAACTGCTAACGGATAGCTATTACAATTTCCATACGGTATTGAAGAATCATAAAATCCACTTGAGTCGAGTCCTGCATGTATCATATACATGACTGTAATCTTTGATTCATTATAGACTCCAGTCACATTAAACAAAGGCGGATTTGCCAAAACTTCAAACTGGTTTGAGGATGTTACTGTTGAGGATTTTCCCATATGAACAAGACAACAAGTCTCGAAAATGCCGTGTGGGTATATGTTCTTGTTTGGATATGAATCCCAGTCTGAGATAAACTGGTAGGTAACACACACTGTGGCAGTAGAATTTGGCTTCATCATAAGGACTGGAACTATTCCTGTTCGCAGATTACCAGATGGAACCTCAATTCCTCCACAAAGATCTGAAGATGTTGCTTGTACGGATTGGATGAATTCTTTTGCCCAGCCTTTCAAAATAAGCCTATAAGCGGTATCTGGTTTTACACATGCTGGAGAACCATCCTCTGCCTTGGTTACAAGTTGAAATCCTTGTACACATTTTATATCATTAGTTGCAATTCCTGATTTGAATTGCTTTAGTGGAGAAGGTGTGATTGCCTTGACATTTTTTATTTCAGAGGAATTATTCAAAGTAGAATTTACTGCAATTTTTACGTGTACATGCATCATACCACTAGTTGCACTAATTTGCCAGATTCCAGTGATTGCATTATTTGGAATGGTAAAGTTAGATGATGAAAAATGCCCTGTCTTGTCTGAAAATATTTTGGTGGATATTATTGAAGTACCACTAGGATCAATCAAGGATAACTGTATCAGCGTATTAGAATTTCCTGTGCCTAGTATAGAGACCCTGTCTCCTGGGAGGTATGAATTTTTATCAACATTTAGGCCCATCACTCCACCTGACGGTGGCATACCTACTGTGAAACTAGTTGTTATCTTGGAAACAAGAGAGGTTGCAGTTGCAGAATATTCTCCAGACTTGTATGATGATATGTCAAGTACATATCGTGCAGTGCCATTTGAGGGCAGGTTAAGATCATGCTCAAAGATGATGTTTGAAGACGAGTCATCAATTTCAAGATGGGTAACTGTAAATGGAACTCCAACTATTGTTATGACAGGCTTGTCCTGGGCTTCATAGTTTAGCTTGTCAAATTGGATTTGAGATAGCGTTGGAGGAGGATAATTATTGCAATTAATACC
>JAGWGS010000131.1 GCA_028867235.1 Nitrososphaerota archaeon
ATGTATGAAATAGATATTTTGGTACTAGTGAAGAATTTTACAAAAACCAGATATGCATTTTTGATATTGCTGCCAGCCCTTGTAATTACTGGTACATTTGAATCAATTTATGCCCAGACTACAAGTCAAGCCGTTACAATAGCAACAGATAGGTCTTCATACATCTATGGAGACAGGATTATAGTTTTTGGCACAATTAAAACTGTCATTCCTGGAAATGTCTTGACTGTAAAAATCGTAGATCCATACAGTGATGTAATTCAGACAGGACTTGCTACTTTCAACCAGGATGGCTCTTACATTTACGCTGCAGAGATATCGGGTTCTCTTTGGAAGATAGGAGGTGTATATACAATAATGATTCAATATGGTACAGCAGTTCAAAACCAGGCTACTTTTACATATACATCAACTACCGCACCGATTAATGGCATTTTTCAGGTACAGGACCCAGACACCATACAAACCTTCAATATTTCATATGCTATTTTTGGAGGTTCTATAGACAAAGTGTCTTTTGATCCGAAAATGCCATCCTTGACAGTATCAGTACATTCGGATAATTATGGTTCAGTAACACTTGCACTTCCACGAAAATTACTTGATGCAAAGACTAGTGATGGTTCTGACGTATCTTTTGACGTATTAGTTGATGGTGAGAAAAGTGTAGTGCAGAAAGAACAGTCAGATCAAAACAACAGAACAATTACCATTCAATTCTTACAAGGAGATAAAAATATCCAGATTATCGGCACTAGTACAGAGTCTGGAAATCATCCAAATGCAAACGTCAATGAAAATTCAACCACAAATCAACAATCAACTGGACAAATTACCAATAGTTCAAGATCTTTCACCGTACCAGAATTTCCTTTTGCTTTGAACATCTTTTTGATCTCAATCTTGTTTATGATTTTCCTACGATTAAAAAATTATCAGAAACTGTTTAGTATTTGAGAACACATCTAATCAATTCAAAACTACATTCAGACATGACATAATCTGGAAAAATATTCATATCTTGTTATAAACAAATGAAAACGATCCATAATTCTTTATAGACAAAGAAAAATCGTAATTTCAATGAAGAGTCGTACAGTGTTATTTACGATTGGTACACTGTTATTTCTAACAATAAACAGTGTTCAAGCCCAAGTCGATCCTGGAGACGATCCTGTAATGTGGAGCTATATAGACCAGACACAATTTTGGGTTATACTGATTGTACTAGTCATAGTTGGAGGAGGATTTACAGTATATTTCCGCAGAAAGCCTTCTCCAAAAAAAGATGACACCTAAGACTGTTTCAGTATTTTTATCTCTAGTTTCTGCACTGGTAGTCCTTTGATGATGTGATGTACCATAGTCAAATCCTTTTCTAATAGAGTTTCATGTTTAGATGTAATGGGATTATTTGGGAGCAAAAAAGAGAAACAGTGTTCTGTTTGCAACAAGCTTACTTCTAATACAAGCAAGCCAAAAAAAGAGTGGAATCTGGAAGGCCAACTGTGTGCAAAATGCTTTGTTGATTACATGAAAAAGCCAATTCCAAAGAAAAAGACTGATGATGTTTGTGTGGCATGCGGTGCAGAGCCTGGCGGACTTTATCTATGGAAACCAAATAAAGAATGGGACATCAAGGGGTGGTTGTGTGAGCCGTGCTTTAATGAATGGCAAAAATCAGAAGATGAACTAAAACAAAATTGTATTGTATGCAACACAAAGCTTGGTTTTATGCCCCGTCGTGCAAAAAAAGAATGGAATCTCAAAGGATACTTGTGCAAAAATTGCTGGAACTTGAAGAATCTAAAGCCTAAATCAAAGTCAAAATAAGATGTTTTGATTATTTTACCAACAAAAGTGGTTTAAAAAAATGCCACACATTGTATAAGCACTGAGAATCAAAAAACTGTTTAATTACAAGATATTCTTTCTCAGATGTCATGGTTTCAGAAAAAATAGTGAGATTCCAAAACAAGAACAAGGATTTGAATCAGTTGGCACAACAAATAGTCACGATGCTAGAAGGAGATGGATACAAGACACAGATGACATCAAATTCTCCCATTGGAACAATTATTCAGACACAAAAGGCAGGCATTCTAAGGGATATCATTACAGCCGATCGTGCCTTTACAATAATGATAACTGGAACCCCAGACGACTTTGCGGTACATATTGGAATAGGCAAATTAATCCAAAACATTGCTGTTGCAGCAGCTGAGGCATTGCTCTTGTCTGCACTGTTTCTTGCAGTAGATATTCCAGAGATGCTTTGGACAAGACACGTGGAAACTGAGATATTGAACAAGATAACTCAGATGATAAAATAATATTTTTCATACTAGCCCACTACCAGTGTGAACCCATAGCCTTGAAGGAATTTGAGTATAAACATTAATGATGTTACCCATACTGTCAATATAGATTTGAGAAAATTCATTTGCATGATTCTTGATACAATTCTAGTGTAGTTCTAACTTGTTGTTAATTTTTTGTTCTCTAATATATTATCAGTGATGTTTTGTACAAAAAATATCAGATAATTGAAAAATTCACAAGTTTTCCAACAGCATTAGGATTAAGTTTTAGTATTTCAATACCAATATCTTCGACTAGTGCACAGGGTAGAAAAAACAACATTAATCATAATATTAATAATAATTATTTCTTCAAGCATTAGTTTATCATTAAAACCAGTTACAGCTCAAACATATCTCATAGTATCACCACCAATGCTCAAATCTACAATAGTATCATCACCAACAAATCTAAAATCTACAATAACACCATTAGTGACAAATCTCAAACCTACATCATTATCACCACCAACAAATCTCAAAGCCACAACAGTATCATCAACACAAATCAACTTGTCTTGGATAAGTCCAACACATAATACCAATTATGCAACCATAGGATATAAAATAGAGAGATCGATTAACAGTAGTTCTGCGTGGATTACTATTGTAAATAATACGACTACAAATTCAACTGTTTATTCAGATAAAGGACTAGGATCTGGTATTACCTACACCTATCGTGTATCTGCAATCAATACACTTGTTAATACAAATACATTGGTCAACGGGTTTGTGACCAGTACTGCATCAAACACTGCATCTGCAACAACCTTTACTGCACCAGGAGCCCCAACTGGTCTTATAGCTACTACGATTTCATCATCACAGATCAATCTCTCATGGATGGCACCAACAAATAACGGCGGTGCGACAATAACAGGGTACAACATAGAAAGATCACCAGATGGGGGTACCACATGGTCTGATCTTATATCGTATACACCTTCTACCATGTATGTTGATACAATAGGGCTTTCCCCAAACACATTGTACGAGTACAGAGTACATGCCATCAACTCGGCTGGATCAAGTTCTCCATCAAATATTGCATCTGCAACTACATTTAGCATCAAGATTCCAAGTCCAGTTACAACTGCTTCACCTATAGAAGGCACATACACAAGTAATCAAACAGTAACATTGACTTCGGATCATCCAGCTACAATTTATTATACAACAGATGGTACTGATCCAACAACAACAAGTGATAAGGGTTCAAGTCCTTTAACGCTGCCTACCTTTACATCAACAACCATTCTAAAGTTTTTTGCAGTAGACTTGGCAGGAAATAAAGAATCTGTAAAAACCCAAACTTATACCATTGATATTCCTCAAAGTACACCAGCTCAAAGTACACCAGCTCAAAGTACACCAGCTCAAAGTACACCAGCTCAAAGTACACCAGCT
>JAGWGS010000132.1 GCA_028867235.1 Nitrososphaerota archaeon
TGACAAGATAACAATTACAGGTACTGTGAAAAGTAAAACAAACAATATGCTTGTTAGTTTCATTATAGATATTGCAGAATTAAAATGCATTTCAGTTATCGCTGAATTTCCATCACCTAATACATAATGTTCTATTTTTTCAAACTTGATTCCTAGTGCACCTGCCAATGTAGCCATAGGATATCCAGCATTTGGACTTTCAGTCTTTGGACCATCTCTTTTCATTATATGTATAGAATGCCTCCAATCTTTCTTTAGTATAACACAAGAAAGTATCATTACTAGACTTGTGAGTCTAGATGGGAGAAAGTTGAGTATTTTGTCACAATTGGCAGCAAACCAACCTATGTTTCTGAATATATCAGTCTTGTATCCAATCATAGAGTCTGCTGTGTTTACAGTCCTGTAAACAAATGCACCAACTAGACCAAAAAATGAAAAGTAAAAAAGCGGTCCAGTTATTCCGTCAACAATATTCTCACTTATGCTCTCAAGTGTAGCAGAGATGATATGTTGCTTATCCAAATTTTTAGTATCACGTTTTACTATCATAGATAGTTTTACTCTTGCCCCCTCCAAGTCATTTTTAGATAAAGAATCCATGATAGTAGAAGCATGACTTTGCATTCCCTTGATTGCAATTGTAGTTTTAAGAAGAACTCCTGCAGCAAACATTCCAGCGACAACAAGCAATGTTTTGTATACATCAGAATCAAGATGATATATCTGATTCATAGATAATGAGAACAAAGATAACAAGATGGAAACTATGGCAACAATGAAAACAACTCCAAGAATTCCATTGATCTTTTCATTGGTAGGATTTTGGGATCTAGTATATGGAATAATTTTTCCAATAAGTCTGCCAATCCATACTGTTGGATGGTATCTATTTTTTGGGTCTCCAAGAACAAGATCAAGTGTGAGAGCAATGACGACTATAATTATTGGTACAAGTATCAATCAAGTAGGCCTCGTATTTTTTTCATGTCAAGACTTTTTTTCACGATTTTAGATAGATGATTTATTTCCTTATCTAGCACCCGGAGATACTTGGCAGACCATGAGACTTGTTTTGGGTTTGAGTATAACGAGTCTTCATCAGGTATATCAAAGTCGATTAATGGAATTGTTCCAAGTACAGGTTTCCTAGTTTTCTTTTTTAATACAGAATAGCTTGGGTACAGAATGGTCACATCTCCTCTAAACTTGTTTATGACAAATCCCTTGACAAGTTGTCTATGTCTTTTTTCAAGAAGCGATAACGTTCCTACAATGCTTGCAAAACTTCCTCCCTTGTCAATATCAGTCACAAGAATTACAGGTGATTTACAATATTCCGCCATCCGCATATTAGCGATATCATATTGCTGTAAATTTATCTCAGCGGGAGAACCTGCACCTTCCAGTATTACAATGTCATTTGTCTGTAATAGATGATCAAGTGAATTTTTCGACTCTTCAAGTCCCTTAGATAGTGCAAATTTTTTGTAGTAATCTCGTGCATGCATTTTGCCATAAGATACGCCCTTGACAAAGACCTGGCTTTTGTAGTTTCCAAGAGGTTTTAACAGGATAGGGTTGATCATTGGAGTTATTGTGGTTCTGGCTGCAATTGCTTGAATGGCCTGTGCCCTTGAAATTTCAAACTTTTCTTCCACATATGAATAGGAAGACATGTTTTGTGACTTGAACGGGGCCACTTTGTAGCCCTCATCAGAGAGAATTCTACAAAGTGCAGTCACAAGAGTTGTTTTGCCAGCACCTGAAGAGGTACCCTGTACCATCAAAGTTGATGCAGTCATTGTTCTTTTAGCGCCTCTACTAGTTTGAGATTTTCCTGATGAGTTCTGACTGCAATTCGTATAAAGTTACTATTCAATCCCCTAAATGTACTACAATCTCGTACAAGAATATTTTTCTTCAATAATTTATTTTGCAATTGGCTTGAGGGAATATCAGATTTTATCAGAATAAAGTTAGTTGCAGAATTATAACATGTAAAGCCTGGAATTTTAGATACAGAATCTGTTAGAAATTTTGATTCTTTTTTTATTAGATTAAGGGTTTTGGATATATGTGATTTATCAGATAATGCCAATACTGCAGATTTTTGTGCAATCCCACTAACGTTCCATGGGATTTTTATTTTTTGTAGAATCTCAACAATTTTTTTATTCCCAAGTCCATACCCAATTCGTAGTCCGGCCAATCCAAAGGACTTTGTAAGTGATCTCAAGATGAAAAGATTATCAAATTCTTTCATATATGATATAACACTCTCATTCCCATCAGGTACCAACTCAATAAAACACTCATCTAGAAATACCATTGCAGATTTATCATGCGCAGACTCTATGATACGCAATACATTTCGTTTTTTCAAAATGGATCCTGTAGGATTGTTTGGATTACACAAAAAAATACAATTTTTCTTTGGAATCATATTTTCAAATTCCTCCAAGTCTTTATTCAGATCCATTGTTTTGAAGAAATATAGTTTAGCATTGTTCAGTTTTGCAGCCGACGCGTATTCACTAAATGTAGGAATAGGAATTAGTACATTTTGTTTTTTCAAAAATGCTGCACAGTAATTATAGATTATTTCAGTTGCACCATTACCCACCACAATCTGATTTTTTGAAATGCCTATGAATTTCTGTAGAACAGTTCTCAGATCATTTGAGTCAGGATCGGGATAGACAGATATCTGTGAGAGATTTTTGAATGCATTTTTCACTGAGGATGGAAATCCAAGTGGATTTACGTTTGAACTAAAATCTAGCAACCTAGGATTATGTTTTGTGCCAATTGAAAATATACCACCATGAGAGGCCACTTTATGATTTGTTATAGCTTCTGGTACCCGAATTTTCACGTTTTTCAAATACGCATAACGGTATTTAGTTGTGCTTTGTTGCTAAAAGAATATTAATTGTATGAAGGACTATTTCTTCATGAAACGTGTAGCCATAATTGGAGTTACTGGCGCAGTAGGCCAGGAATTCGTTCTTGCATTAAATAAACATCCATGGTTTGAGGTTAAACAGATAGCAGCATCAGAGAGATCAGCCAAGAAAAAGTTTGAAGATGCAATAAGAGATCCAAATACTGGCATCTTGAGATGGCACTTGCGTGAGCCTATTCCAGATTATGTAAAAAACATGACAATAGACGCAGTAGATGATATTAATCCAGAGAATTTTGATTTAATCTTCAGTTCTGTAGAAAGCGAAGCAGCAAGAGACATTGAAACAAAATTTGCAAAGCATGTACCAGTCATAAGTACTTCTGCAGCATATAGATATGAGCCAGATGTACCAATATTGATCCCGGGAATAAATGACGATCATATAGAATTGTTAAATGTTCAGAAAAAGAATAGAGGTTGGAAGGGATTTGTTGCACCATTGCCAAATTGCACAACAACTGGACTTGCAATAACTATGAAACCACTTTTAGACAAATTTGGTGCTCAGAAAATAATCATGACATCCATGCAGGCAATGTCAGGTGCAGGCAGATCACCTGGTGTCTCCGCATTAGACATTACTGATAACATTATTCCATACATACCAAAAGAAGAAGACAAGGTAAGACTAGAAACAGGAAAGATACTTGGTAAATTGATAGATGGAAAGATTGATCCAGCAAAGATGAAAGTAAGTTGTACATGTACAAGAGTTCCAGTATTAGATGGTCACACTGAGAGTGTTTTTGTTGAGACTGCAACACATGTGGATCCTGAAACAGTAAAGAAAGCAATGA
>JAGWGS010000133.1 GCA_028867235.1 Nitrososphaerota archaeon
GTTTGGCAACCACAACATTCCTCGTAGGACTTGCCAGAGCCGCATGCACATGTTGCATGTGTTTCCATTTTACATGATTCGTCTGTGCATTCCATATTACTTTCTTATAGTCACTATAGAAAGGTAAGTATATAAATTGAAAAGTGAGAAATATGAAAGTAGGTGAGATTTTAGTAAGTTGATGCCGCAAGAACTTGAAGAACTTTCTGATCAGATGAAACACTGTCCAGTAGATAATACGTCAGGTTGGTATGAAAAAAATTCACAATACGCATACTTCGTAACATGCTTGTACTGAACCAACAAGGTTTAACAAATTTCAGAATCAATTGAGAGTATAAATCCAAAAACTCTCTATGTGAGGTTACGTGAGATGGAAAAGAGCGGTCTTATCAAAAGACAGTTCTTTAATCAAACTCCTATTAAGACTGAATATACTGTAACAAAAAAAGGGAAAGAACTAAAATCAATCATAACGCAGATGGCTGCCTTTTCTATGAAACATTGTAGAAATGTATTCCAAGATGGTAAACAAGGACTGTAAAACAAGTCCTTTGGTAGGGCAAAGAACATCTAAAACAAATATCGGTGTATTTTTCTCTCGTATGTGGGAATTAAGACTCTGTCTGACTATGTCAAATTCTATGTAGGACTGAACATGCAAAGCAGTATCAGTTTGTCAAGCTTTGTATATAATGAAAAACTTGTACTAAAAAACAAACTGGATCAAGGCAAAGTAAAAAGAGAACATCTCATTGAAGGGCTCAAAATATTAGATGAACTCTTGCTTGAAATAAAAGCAACAGGAGAAAAAGCAGTTCTAGAAAAATACTCTAAATAAATTTGTCACAACCACGCCGTCAAAAACCACAAGTACTAAAATATTTTCATCTAGTCTTATATCTTTGAAACACCATATTATACCATGAAACAGCAATTTTGTCACGTATGTAAAGAAGGTGGTAGGCAATGTGTTGAAGCTGACACAAAACAACAAGTGTACATGGAAATGTTTCATGTAGTTTGCGCCAAATGTGGGCGACCACTTGTGGCGTAATCTATCTTCCTTTTTGTGTAGTGTGTTCTAATTAATTCTGCAGTACAGTAATGTCATACATTTAGAATATGTGTCATGTATTTGGAACAAAGCCATATTTTGTGCCTAAATGGTACTTACTGTTCTAATTATGATGAAACCATGCCTGCAAATACTTGAAAAAAGATGTCTCTATGCCTATTTGAAATTGATAAGCATAGAGTGAGCGATAATATTGTTTAGCCAATTAAGTTGGGCTAGGGCCTGTAATCGCTCGGAAGTAAACTCTGACACTTGGTTTTCGTGTACATCACAGTCTGTTTTAAAGATTAAATCCAATTTTTTCTAGCGTTTGATCAACTATAATTTAACAACACATGATGATTATATTACTATGATTCCAACATAGATCTAATGTGTATACAACTTAGATCTTTGATCTCTTGGAAAATACAAGCATTGCCACTGTTGACATTGCAATAATTAATCCTGCAAGTGGACCAAACTCTGGAATTGGTACATTTGTATCAAAGTCTGGCGCAATCTGTGAAAATTTTACAGGATCTTGTTCTTTTGCCATGTACAACCCTTGCAATACTTCTGGCTGTATCTTGGCAATTGAGCCTGGATCTATATTGATGCTTTGAAGACACTGGTATGATATTCCTAAATTAATTAACATTGGACTTGGATAAGTTGATTTTAAAATAGTTGTAGCAATATCTTCTGGTCTTTCGCCTGACCAGTACTTGTTTACCTGGTATACGAAATAAGAATAATCTGATTTTGATGCTTGCATGTCTGAACTGTTGCAAGAATATTCCTTGGTTATTGTATTGTATTCTGCAAATGCCTTTTCAGCAAGTATTACAGGGGATGCAATCAAGACAGAAATTATCAAAATTGTTACAAGTTTCATAAAATTTTACCTTTGTTTATGGGTTAATCTCTCTTTGTAATGTCTCATCTGCTTGATCCTAGCACGTCAAGGCTAAATGCCGGCTTGCCATCTGTGACAAAAACAATGTTAAGTGTGTCTCCCTGAACAAGGGCTGTCTTTGATGTATTAAAGACAGTCTTGTAGAGTGTTGTGTCTGAGTCCCATTGTGGGCTAATCCACGCCTTGATCGTCTTGACATCTGGGTTTAGTTGTGATAGTGCGATATGGTTTGCGTTTGTAAATCCACTGTTTGTTATAGTTACAAACGTGGTGTATTTTCCATCATTCATTGCAAATGTACTAACTTTGACAATCTTTCCATTTGGGGTGCCATCAACCAGACTACTTGTATCATATGATGCACTCTTGATGTACTTGTCCTGTGTTGCACTACTCAATGAATTTGTGAATTTTTGAATTTGGCTGAAAAACATGTTACTTACCCATTTGTTCCACTCTCCTGGCTTGCAAACATGATCACCGCATACTTTGGTTCCTCCAAGAAAATTGTACGTACTTATGTTATCTCCAAAATCTGATCTTGGTGTGAGTGCATATGCAACAGGAGCTAACACTGCAAGTGAGAGTATGCCTGCAATTGTTGCAACCATCATTGTTTTCATTTGATGGCAGATTAGACGTTGATATCTAAATTAATTACTGAGGAAAAAGGCGCAAGTGTTTTATCATGGAATGTTTCTGAACAGAAAAATAATTTTTCATGCAACAATTTGGGACTAGTAGAAATCCTGAGAAACTCTAAAATAAAAAAAATGCTCAATCGGTATATTGGTATATTCTAGATACTATCTTGTTGTAATTTGTCTAGTTTCCGTAGTGACATTTTCTTTATCATTTGCCGAAATTCCTGTTGTTATTCCACTGGGGGCTGCAAACCAAAACAATCCGTTTTCCTTGTCACCATCTACACTTGAAGTTCAAGTAAATGATACTGTCACATGGAAAAATCAGGATACTGTTGCACATACTGTAACTACTGGCAAACCGGGACTTGGATTTGATGGAAGAATTGATAGTGGAATTATACAACCAGATGGTACATTTTCGTACACTTTTACCAAGACTGGTTTGTACCAGTATTATTGTTTGTTTCATCCGTGGATGACTGGATTTGTAAATGTAGGAACAAGTACTCCTGACATGCCAATTGGAATATTGGTGTCAACTGACAAGTCGATATATTCCAAGGGAGATGTCATACATGTATCAGGTCAGGTATCACAATTTATTGCAAACAAGCAGGTTACAGTCTGGGTCACAGATTCTAAAGGCACTGGAATATCCGTAGTCCATACTGAAACTAGGACTGGAAGGGACTTTGGAGTTGACATGCCTATAACTGCAACCCAATGGATTCCTGGAAATAACTATACCATATATGCTCAATATGGCCCTACAAGCTCTGTTGCAACAGCATTGGTACAATACGCGCCAAAGTTGAACAACAACACTGTCCAGAATACCGCAAGTGATGTTACACCTTCCAAGAACGGATACATGTCATCATACAAAAAAACAATTCCTGACTCTAATGGGTATGTGACAGTTCAAACAGGGCGTCATGTATACACTACAAATTCTCCTGTTAT
>JAGWGS010000134.1 GCA_028867235.1 Nitrososphaerota archaeon
GCCGCTATGGGAAAAAATGTCTATGTTGTATCAGAAGCAGACTATAACATATCTAATTCTGACGATTTGCTGTATAGGGAAAGCACCGACGCAGGAGATACCTTTAGTCAAGCAGTTATTCTAAGTAACAATAAGAATTCTCATGTTACTCCACAGGTTGTGTTGAACAAAAATTACGTCTATGTAATTTGGAGGGATTATTATGATAATTACTTCAAGGACTTGGAACTTGTCAAAAGTAATGATTATGGCAAAACATTTGGCAATCTGGTAAAACTGAACATAAACAAGCCAGACACTGAGATGTACTATGTACCATTTCTTGAAGCCAATGGTGATACAGTCCATGTTTCATGGGAAGAAATACACCAAGGACCAGTACAAACACAATACCAATTATTGCGTACAAGCACTGACGGTGGTAGTACCTTTGGTCCCGAACAGAAACTAACTGATGTTGTACCTATGTATTACAACCTAGAACAAGGTGAAATGGTCCTTGGTTCAGGGCAAAACGTGTATTTTCTGTATCCTGGAATGGCAAACCACATCTTTGACATATCAGGAGTGTTTTTCAAAAAGAGTTCAGATGGAGCAAAGACCTTTGGTATTCCGATAGATCTTAACAAACTAAATCCTTCTCCAAATGACATGTACGATCCACAAGTTACTGTTTCTGGAAATAACGTATACGTGACAGCTGACACTCAAGAACGTGGCAATGAAATCTTTTTTGTTTCAAGTCATGATAATGGTACTACCTTTGGCAAAGTTGTCAATATCAATAGTTATGATCTGACTGATGTTACTACAAAACCGTCTCCACTAAAGCAGTTGAATACTGGTGTTGCATCCCAAAATATCAAGTGTCAAGATGGACTTGAGCTTGTGATAAATTCCCAAAAATCTCCTGCATGTGTAAGACATGCACATCTTCCAAGGCTGTTGTCAAATGGCTGGGTATATGGTATCAATGATACTGCACAAGCTGAAAGCAAAAAAATTCAAGATATTCTAGTGATACATGACAAGATACATGAAGGCGATGGGCTTGTTCCAGTGACTGTTACCGAAGTCATAAACCATGCAGAATCCATTGATTCTGTGATGGACTGGAGCTTTATACCTATTGGATATAATGGAGACAATCGTGGAACTTCGTGGGACTTTATACCAAATTCTTATCCACTCCAGTCTGGGGTCACAGATGAGAAAGGCAATGATGTAATAGACAAATCACGAATGCCTGAAAACTTTGGAATCACTCTAGAATTACACCTCTATTCTGCAATCTGTAGTGCTACAGAAAAAGTAAGAGGAGAGGGAGGTCACCCATTCTCGCTTCCAATAAAAAAAGGTAACCCTACAGTCTTTGTTTATAGTGGTGGAAGAGGAATACTTCCTGATTCAAGTGGAACGTACACTGTAAACTTTGTATCTTTGTTTGAAACCAAGGTAGAATTTCCTAAAAGTGCACATGTGATTTCAAACCAAACCCAGTCATGTTTTCTTGAAAATAAAATAGATAATTTTACAAAAGCATTTTACACAAAAGCCATTTTCAAAATGGATTAGAAAATGAAAACTCTGTACATTTCAATCATGAAAAGTCATGCTAGTAAATAGAATTATTCGTATTACTGTGTAAAGAGGATGTTCTCTCCTAGCAACACTAGCACTTTGTGTATGAGATGTCTTGCAACAAAATAATCATCCATGTTCACATGTTTTAGGATGGTAAAGATTTTCTGCATTCTCTCAAATATTGATGGTCCCAAGACATCACTAAATTGAATCATGATCTTTTCCAATTCTCGTATCAAGTTGTCATGTATTGCAAGACAAGTTGATATCTCTTCATTTTGTTTCTCAGATGATCTGCTCTTCTTCTCTCTGGATTCCTTTAATTTATCCAAATTGTGTTGTATCAAGACTAGAACCATCTCCACCATGTCTGTGGCAAATCCTCTTCTATTGCGATATGGCTACGATTTGTTGCAAAAAATACATTGTCATTGTGCCAGTAAAAAAAGCCCACACCTGAGCCTATTGTGGTACCTTTGTCATTGTCCACAACATCAAATCTTGCTACTCTTCTGTAAATCTCGTCAATAGGAAATTCTAACATGTGATAGCTATGTGCTTATAGGATATTTCTTTTTCCACTGTTATCTGTAATTGATTTTTATGAATCTAGAAGAATTCTACACTAGTTTTTTAAACTATGTACATCCAGTACGTCTCAACCATGAGTATTCTACACTATTCCATAATTGTTATTCTAGTAATAATGATGATAATTTATACTGCCAGTACAGTTGAGGCCCAAAACTCAACAAATGTCACAATACCGCACAACGCAATCAAGACTCCAAATGGCGGATGGATAACACCACTTGAAACAACTGATGAAAACGGAAGGAATCTTACTATGCATTATGAAACTGGCATGCCTGTATCAGGCAAGCTAAATCCTGGACCGCCGCCAGATCCCTTGTTCCTAACTGATTCGCGAGGAAATATTGACAACTTTTTTACAGCTCACCAAATTTTGATTCGGGCTGATGTTTACCCACAATCTAGTGCCAGAACAGCTACTGTGGAAATAAACATGTCAAGTGACACTGGATTTGCATTTGATGACAAGAAACATCTAGTCTTTACTCCAAATGCTACACATGTACAACAAGCAATATGGCAATTTCTGCCCACAAAAGCAGGAAATTATACCATTGAAAAAATTTCAAATGGAGTACATGTTTCATCTGTGTCCTTTTCAGTTTTTGATTCAAAAACTGGCTTGAAATACCCTGTAGTGGTATCGCCCTTGAAACAATTCAGGTGGGGAATTTTACCAGAGAACATCCAGTGTAAAGACAATTTTCAATTGATATTCAAAACAGATGATGATTCACCTGCATGTGTAAAACCAGACACTGCTAAAAAATTGATTGAAAGGGGATGGGCACGGATAATAGTTACAAAAGCAAGTTTTGATGTCATACAATCAAACACCACACGAACAGATTCAATGGAAGACTTGGGGACTGGTACAGGAATAGTTAATTGGAAAAATCAAACATATTATTTTGAGACGCCAAACTATACCAAAACAACAAATGCTACGCCTATGAAAATTTTATTTCATGGTGTACTCTTTACCTTGTTTCCAAGTACGTTTGGTGGAATGTCATTTGGTGAATGTAAAGGAACGTACTATTTGACTGATGCCAAGTTTTCAGATGGCACAAGCGAAGTGTTAGATGTATTTGCGGGCTCTTCATGTGGTTACGATTATACTCCAATCAAGCTTAGCACTCATACAAATCCACAAGCAGGTCTGATATTCTATGATGGAAAAATGAAATTACTGGTAAGCACAAATCCTATAGATTCAGATGAACATAATATCATGATTCAACCTCTTGGCCAGACACCTGATGTTTCCAACAAAACTGATATCACAAAACTTAGGGTGCATTTATCGGGAGGCTCTGGTTCAATAAATAGAGGATCTGACAAGTTCAAT
>JAGWGS010000135.1 GCA_028867235.1 Nitrososphaerota archaeon
ATGGCACTGAAGTGTCAGGAATAATTGGTGCCAATGGAAGTTTTGTCGGAGTTGCTCCGAGATCACAGTTATTTTCATACAAGGTCTCCTCTACAGGAGAGGCAGTTTCATCAGAATACATTGTTGAAGCAATAGATTCTGCAATAAAAGACAAGATGAATGTAATCAACATAAGTTTAGGAGTAAACAGGACCAATGATGAATTAGAGAATATTGTTGACAAGGCCGTAGAAAATGGAGTTGTCGTAGTTACAGCTTCTGGAAATAATGGACCAGACAATGAAACAATTGGAAGTCCTGGAAGAGACGTCAATGCAATAACAGTAGGTGCATCCTACAACAACATAGCATCCAGTATTGTATCAACTCTAAAGATTGGCAACAAGTCATACAGTGTCATGCCAATGTTAGGTGACAGCGTTTTAGAAAATACAATACAAGGCAAGATTGTTTACGGAGGATATGGTAGAACATCAGATCTAAAAGGCCTTGATTTAAAAAATTCCATATTACTTGAAAAACGAGGCAGTGACATAAAGGGAGAAAAAGTATTTTTCTCAGAAAAAGAAAAAAATGCTGCAGACAGAGGCGCAAAAGGTCTAATCATATTTAACAATCAAAGCGGAATTTTCTACGGAGAAATAGCAGGACCGAACGCAACTAAAAACTATACCCCAAGAATCCCAGTCATTTCAATGTCAGGTGAGGATGGAACAAGACTGCAAGAATCCATAAATGGTGATACAATAGCTAGCCTTGACATATTTTATCATCCAGATTTTGTTGCACCATTTAGCTCACGCGGACCAGTTTCTCCATTTTACATAAAACCAGATCTTGTAGCGCCAGGAGTTTATGTTAACACTACAACACTGGGAGGAAAATACAACTTGACTAGCGGAACAAGCATAGCAACACCTCATGTCACAGGAGCAGTTGCCATATTACTTCAAGAACATCCACATCTAGACCCCACAGAGATAGCATCTTTGATAACTACAACAACTGATCCTGTTACAGACGCATATGGCAAGACATTTCCAATAGAGGTTGCAGGTAGTGGAAGGCTGAACATTACAAGAGCAAGTTCTGCAAATTTGATAATTGTACCTCACCAGCTGGTCTACAACCTATCATATGACATGCCAAATCAAACCAAGACATTGCACTTGAAGACAATCAATAATGATACCATTCCACAATTGAAGATTCAATTTCTGTCCAGTAATCAGGATTTAATCTTCAAACATTCTGTTAACAATGATACCATAAATGTAGAAATTGCAGACAAGACAAAAGTGCCAGGAGATTATGAAGGATTCATACTAGTTGATGACTCAAAGACATCATACCGTATACCTGTTCTGATTCACGTAACAAAAGGTACTCTAATAGTTAACCAAAATGACACATCAATGAGCTTTGCGATAAATTATCCAGAAAAATGGTCATATGCAAAGATATCAGTTATAAAAGCAGGCTCACATGACACCAAAACAATTGGAATCACACCACAAAGTGACAAGACTGTTTCCATTGATGATACAGGAGAGTACTGGATTCAAGCAGACATCAAAATGGGAAATCAAACAGACCATGCATATCAAACATTGACTGTAAATCAAGTCACAAGAAATTATTTTGATATTGAAAATATTTTGCAAATTCCACTAAAACAAATAGAGATCATTGCAGGCATAATGATCATTACAGTTGTAATTGGGTTGGTTTTAAGACGCAGATAAAATCAAGTATGAGGTCCAGCATTTGTTATCTCTGGTGCCACATTACCAAATTTCTTAAAGTTATCAACAAACATCTGAGCCAACTTTTTGGCAGACGAATCATAAGCATCCTTGTCAGACCAAGTGTTTCTTGGATTTAGTACCTCAGATGGAACATCAGGACATGTTACAGGAATATCAAGATTAAACACATTATCATGCCTATACTGAACCTTGTCCAGCTCTCCTGACAATGCGGCTGTAACCATGCTTCTAGTATAGTGAATATTCATCCTCTTTCCAATTCCATATGGCCCGCCTGACCAGCCAGTATTTATCAAATATACTATGGTATTGTGCTTGGTTATTTTTTCTCCCAAGAGTTTTGCATAAACTGAAGCATGTCGTGACATAAACGGAGCACCAAAACATTCTGAGAAAGTAGCTTTTGGTTCAGTGATTCCTCTTTCAGTTCCCGCAAGCTTGCTAGTATATCCAGACATAAAGTGATACATTGCACCTTCCTTTGTTAGACGAGCTATTGGAGGTAACACACCAAATGCATCAGCAGTCAAAAATATTATCACTCTTGGGTTTCCTCCCAAGCTAGGTATCACAGCACCAGGAATGTAATCAAGAGGATAAGCGGCTCGAGTATTTTCTGTTAGACTTCCATCATTAAAGTCAGGCATCATTGTAGATTTGTCAATTACTACATTCTCAAGTACAGCGCCTGATCTTATTGCATCCCAAATTTGAGGCTCAGCTTCTTTGTTTAGATTGATGCATTTAGCATAGCATCCACCTTCAAAATTAAAGACCCCAGTATCTGACCATCCATGCTCATCATCACCAATCAATCTACGATTAGAATCAGCAGACAATGTGGTCTTTCCTGTACCGGAAAGACCAAAGAACAAAGCTGTATCTCCCTCTTTTCCAATATTAGCAGAACAGTGCATTGGAAAAACACCGCGTGATGGCAAAATGTAATTCATGACAGAGAACATGCATTTTTTTATCTCTCCAGCATACGATGTAGAACCAATCAGTACAACTTTCTTTGAATAATTTAGAATGATAAAGGCATCAGTTCTTGTGCCATCTGTTTCAGGAGTTGCCTTGAAATCATTTAATGCAATAACAGTATATTCAGGATTGTGTGATTCCAATTCAGATGTAGTAGGTCGTATGAATAATTGCCTTACAAACAGGCTTTGCCAGGGATGATCAGTTATGATTCGAATTGGCAGTCGGTGTTTTGTATCAGCACCCACAAATCCATCAAAGATAAAGATCTCCTTTCCTTGAATGTATTGTTTCATTTTTTGGTACAATTTATCAAATTTATCGTCTGGGAATGGATGATTGATTTTCCCCCAGTCAACAGTATCATGAGTTTGAGAATCATCTACTATGAAACGATCATCAGGTGATCTTCCAGTATATTTTCCAGTCTTTACTGCCATTGCCCCATTTGCAGTAAGAATTCCTTCATTTTTTTCTTCAATCAAATCAATGAGTGCATCTACCTGCAAATTTCTCTGGATCTTTGCGGGTTTAATGCCCATTTGCTCCAATTGCGATACAACGTGACGAGTGATCGTAGGCTCCAAATCCTCTATCATCTGGTAAGTCGATTTCCTATGAAAATCCTTATTATCTCTTCGGATCACGGCAGACTTAGAAAGAAACTTATTTATTGTAAAAATT
>JAGWGS010000136.1 GCA_028867235.1 Nitrososphaerota archaeon
ATATGAGTAGTGCTGATATCTATCGAGAAATCATCCTAGATTATTACAGAAATCCAAGAAATTATGGAAAGATATCTGATCCTGATATTGCGCAGAGAGATAGTAACCCTCTATGTGGGGATGAACTTGAGATGCACCTTAACATAAAAGATGACAAGGTTGTAGATGTAAAATTCACCGGAAAAGGCTGTGCAATAAGCCAGGCAAGTGCATCCATGCTCACTGAATTAATCATGGGAAAAGACTTTGAGTATGTCAAAAAACTAACAAAAGAAGACATTCTGGACAATCTTGGTTTGCATGATCTTGGGCCTGCTAGAATCAAGTGTGCATTATTATCCCTCAAAGTGCTAAAATCAGGACTTTATTCCTATCTAGTTGACAAACTAAAGGATACTGCATCTGCAGACAAGATAAAAGAAGAAGCTTCAGGTCTCTACTAAATTGTCAATTTCAAATACTACAATACCACTAGAAATCAGAAGAGTAATCTTTGAAAAATTCAATGATACCAACACTCGTTTCACAAATGATGAAATCCTTGAAATACTAAAAAGCAATGGCCTTGATAGTTCCATTACAATTGATGATGTAGAATCATTTTTCAACCAACTGCGTGATGATGGACTGATACGTCAGATTGCTCAGAATTTTACAACCAACTGGTACAAACTCTTCGATGTAGTTGAGAAAATGAAATGTAATTCTTGCAACAAAGAAGTGTACCTTGGAAAACTAGAACCTAGAGTATGTCCAAACTCTGAATGCAAAGCTACTTTTTAGAACGATATCTTGCAGCTGCTTCTTCTAAAGCCTGAATCATTGGTAGTGTTACTCCTGTAAGATACAAAACTAATGCTCCTCCTGCAGTACTGATGTGGTTTATCTTTTCTGCAAGACCGTATCTTTTTAGTGCGGCAGTAAGGTGTCCTCCACTTACAATTGTTGTTGCAAATGAATTTGCAACACCTTTTAGAAGTGACTCTGTTCCAAACTTGAAATTCTCATTTTCAAAAAATCCTGCAGGTCCACTCATGAAAACAGTTCCCGCACTCTGGATTGATTTTAGATAATACTCTACTGATTTTGGACCTAGATCAAAAATTTGTTCTCCCTTGGCAAGTTCTCTGACATCCATCTCTACTCTTTCTCCGTTTCTCTCAATTGCAATATCCACTGGAACTGAAAATACGTCGGGATATTCTCCAATCAATGCGTGCGCCTTTGAGACAACCTCTTCTTCTCTTTTAATGCCTAGTGGGAATTTGATTCTCCCTTGAGCTCTCAAAAATACATTTGCAATGACACCTGTGAGAAGAACCTGGTCTGCCCTACCGTTTTGGATTAATTCCTTTATTGCCTCTAATCTATCTACAACTTTGGAGCCACCTAGAACTACTACATGTGGGCCCTTGGCTACAGTCATTATTTCATCCAATTTCCTCACTTCACGTTCTACCAATTTTCCTGCACACGATGGTAATACGTGAGCAAAGCCCACTATTGATGGGTGTGACCTGTGTGAGCTTGGAAATGAATCAAGCACACAAATATCAAACAATTTCGAAAGTCTCTGCACCATTATTGTCTTTGCAGCATCATCTGCAGAAAACTCGTAATTCTCTTCTGCACATAATCTAAGATTGTCTAAAAGTATGATATCTCCATCTTTCATGTTTTTTATCTCTCTTTGCGCTTCTGAGCCTATTACATCTTCGATATACTTTATCTTGCGTCCAAGTATCTGTTCTAGTACTTTGGCATGTTTCTCCATTCCTGTATAGTCTTTGTTGCCAACTCTTCCTTGATGTGATCCGATTACAACCTTTGCACCCTCTAAAGCCTTTAGAGAATCTGTAGATTCTCTTATTCTGCTAGTCTCGATTATCTCCATGGTGGAAGGATCTATTGGACAGTTCATGTCAACTCGCAAAAATACGGTTTTACCCTTTACGTCAAAATCATTAATAGTAAGTATTCTCAATGTCAGTTCTATCTTTAGATGTGGTTAAAATCTTTTAGCCGATCTTTTTCTTCCTATTAATTCTAACAATGTCATTTATTCATTCTAAAAAGAATGTGATCCCTGACATACATGCCTTATATTGAAAAACATTTTTTGAAAAATTTGTCCATTTATTTCCATTTATTGTTTATATTGTAGTGGCATAGATCGCAAATAAAACGTCTGTAAACATTTTTGTGTTTTTTACAGTTAACTTAAAAAAAATGATTTGTTTGTTCTTCCTCAAATATCTTGAACATATATCCCAACGTATCATTGTATAAGAAACCGTGGATGTTAGGGGTGTGTCAGACTGGCGTATGATCGTACAAAGAAAGACACGTCCACGGTTTCTATGTTACATTGTATATTTGTGCATAAAAAAATAGAACATGATTGTCATATTGAGATAAACACCTCCTCCTTCTCTTGTATTACAAACAATCTCTAACTTGTAAAATGACCCTAGTCTGCTGTCAAATCAATATGTATTCTTGTATGTGAAAAAAACCATTCATACATGATGTGAAAACTTGAAAACCGTAATAGTTATCAAATCAATTAATAATTTACATCAAGACACTGATTTTAATAATGGTACGCATCGCATAGTGATACTGATGTTGATACGGAGGAATTTCTTTGCAGAATTGGCTGTTTGATATAAGAAGCAGAACATTTTTTCTCTTCCTTGTCTGTTTTCTAGTTCTACTGTATTTTGCCTTGTCAAAATCTATTTTATACTATGATACAGGATTTGAGACCGCACTTTCCAAGGTTGTAGGACATTATCCCGTGGATATCACAATGGACGTATTTACAGAACTTGGGTGGGTATTATATCCTATATTTGTGAGCATTATATTGTTTATAATTAAAAAAACACGACGCCTTGGACTGGTTTTACTTCTTTCATTGTTGGTAGGAAGTATGGCAGTAGCATATGTTAGATGTTACACTGGATATGAAAAACCTACACTAGAGTATCTTGGGGCTCATCTTCCAATAAAATCTGGAGCAGATGTTGGTGTACCATGTAACATTGAAGGAACTTTTCCTGCGGGAGCAACCATGAGAACTACAATATTTGCATTTGTCATAGGATATGCATTATCTAAAAGATTTCCTCGTGGGTGCTATCTCTTGTGGATATATCCGGCAGTTGTATCAATTAGTAGGCTGTATCTTCTAGAAGAATATCCCATGACTGTGATTGCAGGTGTTGTAACTGGAATATTGATTGCAGACATTGTATCAAAGAAACTAAAACTTGAGCTTATTTTTGAACAATCAAAAACCTAACTCTGACATTACTTTTGAGCTTATCAAGACCATTGCATAATGATCAGCATCATGGCTGTAGA
>JAGWGS010000137.1 GCA_028867235.1 Nitrososphaerota archaeon
CATGCTCTCTTACCTTGTCCATTCCAATTTTATCAAGATAGTCAAGTGCTGCTGCAAATCCAATTACATCTGCTATATTTGGAGTACCAGCTTCAAATTTGTATGGCAAGTCATTCCAGGTAGTCTCATATTTGTGAACCTCACGTATCATATCTCCTCCGCCATTGAATGGTACCATTTCTTGAAGTAATTCTTTTCTTGCCCATAGTACTCCAACTCCAGTTGGTCCAAGCATCTTGTGTGCAGAAAAGGCAAAAAAGTCACAGTCAAGTTTCTGTAAATCTACTTTCATGTGCGGTACAGACTGAGCTCCATCAATTAATACTCGTGCACCATATTTTTTGCATCGTCTTACAATCTCTTCAGAGTCTGTTATTGTTCCCAAAACATTTGACATTTGACTAAATGTTACAAGTTTTACTTTGCCTGTTGCAAGATATTTGTCAAGATGATCAAGTATCAATTCCCCATTATCGTCTACCCCGATATATTCTAATTTTGCACCTTTTTCTTTTGTAACTAGTTGCCATGGAACAATATTGCTGTGATGTTCGTATTCAGTAGTCACGATAATGTCATCTTTATTGATATTGTGTCTTGCCCATGCATAAGCTACAAGGTTAATTGCCTCGGTAGTTCCTCGGACAAAGACAATCTCTTCTCTATTTTTTGCATTGATGAATTTTGCAATCTTATCGCGGGTTGTTTCATATGCTAAGGTAGCCTCTTCTGCTAGTTCATGCACTGCTCTATGAATATTAGAATTATAATTTAGGTAATAGTTGCTTATGGAATTTATTACTTGGATTGGTTTTTGAGTAGTTGCAGCATTATCAAGGTATACAAGAGGTTTGTCTTTGTGTACTTTACGTTTTAGAATAGGAAAGTCATTTCTAATATTTTCAATATTTATGAAACTTGTCTGCAATTTAATCGACCTCGATGTAAATCTCGTTTTGTTCTATTTTAACATTGTAGATTTTGAGTGGAATTTCAGCAGGAAGATTCTCTGGAACACCTGTTTTTAGATTAAATGTGGACAGATGTAAAGGGCATGTAACTCCCTCTTCTGTTAATATTCCAGTGGATAGATCAGCATCTGCATGTGTACAGATTCTGTCTGATGCATATATTTTGCCATCAAGATTTGCAAGAAGGATCCTCTTTGTCTCATAATCAAAGTCAAACATTTCACCTTTCTTTAGCTGATTTAATTTACACACATTTACCCACTTGGACAAGTTATCACCTATACTTGTAATGACTCTCAAATGTGTCAGTTTCACGATATCTTGTCTCTTCAACTTCAAGCATAGCTTTGAGTTGTTCATCTGTTTTTATAGTGAGATTTCGTCCTGCCCATTTGGAGTCTATCAGATAGCTTATCCATGCGCGAATTTGGTATGACATCTTTCTTGAGAGTGGTTCCAAGAATCCTTCTACAATTATTTTTTGGGCGTCAGATTTGTTAAGACATCTTGTAGCTAGATAGAATATTTGTTCTTCATCCATCTGGGCAACTGATGCAGAGTGTGTTGCCTTGACGTCATTTGTCAGTATTTCAAGTCCCGGTATCGAGTCAGATTTTGCTCCCTTGTCAAGCAATATAGAATGTCCGGACAGATAGGATTCAGAGTGGCGTGCATTCTTTTCAATTCGTATCATTCCTTTAAATAATGATTTTGAGGTATCTTTGAGTACAGATTTTTCCAAGACTCGTCCAATTGTGGAAGGAGCAGCGTGAATTAGATTAGATGAAAGATCATATGATTGGTTTTTGTTTCCAAAGACTACTTCGGTATCCTGTGCAGTTGCGCCCTCACCATTGAGGAAATTATCTACTTTGTATCGTGAGAGATAAGAACCAAACAATCCCAAATACCAATTCATTCTTCCATCACGCTCTATTCTTGCCACTCTTGAAGAAAAGTTGACTGCTGTTTCGTCCATTGCTTGTAGTGTAACTAGATCAAATTGACTATTTGGGCTAATAGAAGCGTCAAGCAATTCAAGATATGCTTGTTGTTTCTGCGATTGGGGTGCATAAATTTCCTGAACGATTGAAGCTTTGCTATTTTCCTCTGCTACAATGACATTTCTTGAGATAGTTGATGACTGGTCAAGTGATAACGAGGATACAATATGTATTGTTTGTTCTAAAACAAGGTTCTTTGGAATGTAGACAAATATTCCAGAATTGAAAAAGGCATTGTTTAATGCAATATACTTGTCTCTTTTGGAATCAGTTTGATCAAATGATTGTTTTATTTTTTCACCATGATTTTTTATAGCATCTTGAATTGAGCAAATTACAAGACCCTTGTCTTTTAACTCAGACGGGATGTGTACTTGATGTATGTTTGTGCCGACCTGAACTATATTTGGAGTATTTCCAATTTCTCCAAGTCTGTCTTTTACAAAGTCAGGAATTGTACTATCAGAACTTAGATTGAATGTTATTTGCTCTAGATCCATTTTGTTTGCGTCAGTGTATTTGTTGTAGAGCGGTGAAACTTCCTGTGGAAGTTGTTCAAAGGCAACAAATGCATTTTTGCGATATTCTCGCAACCATCCAGGATCGTTGTTTGCTTCTGAAATTTCTTCTATGTGTCCAGGACCAAGTTTAGAGAGTACAAAAGGCAACATTTTACATCACAAATTGACACAATCGGAATTAACCGACTGAGCCGTCCATTTCCATTTTAATCAGTCTGTTGAGCTCTACTGCATATTCCATAGGGAGCTCTTTGGTAAATGGTTCAATGAATCCATTTACAATCAAGGTTAGTGCTTCTTCTTCTGTGAATCCACGAGTCATCAAATAAAAGATCTGCTCATCACCTATTTTTCCTACAGTAGCTTCATGTGTTACAGTGGCATCTTCTTGATTTATCTCCATGTATGGATATGTATCAGTTTTTGAAATATCGTCAAGCAATAATGCATCACATCTTACTGAAGCCTTGACATCGGTTGCACCTTTTGCAACATGTAAGAGACCTCGATATGTTGTTCTACCATCATTTTTGCTAACAGATTTTGATGTGATTCTAGATGTTGTGTTTGGAGCAAGATGAACCATTTTTGCTCCAGTGTCTTGATGCTGGTTTTTACCAGCAAAAGCAATAGAGAGTGTTTCACCATGTGCGCGAGGTCCCATAAGATAGATGCCAGGATATTTCATTGTGAGTTTACTTCCAATGTTTCCATCAATCCATTCTACACGTGCACCTTCGTATGCATATGCTCTTTTTGTAACTAGATTGTATACATCATTACTCCAATTTTGTATGGTTGTGTATCTCAGCTTGGCACCTTTGAGTGCAATTAGCTCCACAACTGCAGAGTGTAAAGACTCGGAAGAA
>JAGWGS010000138.1 GCA_028867235.1 Nitrososphaerota archaeon
TTTTTCATAATCATTTGGATTCTCAAAAGTTAAAGCAAGTATACCTTGCTTTTTTAAATTAGTTTCATGTATTCGCGCAAAACTTTTTGCAATGACTATTGCGCATCCTAGATACCTAGGCGTCATCGCAGCATGTTCTCTACTGCTTCCTTCGCCATAATTATTGTCACCAATTACAATCCACCTCAATCCATTCTGTTTGTATTGTCTTGCAATAACTGGAAAAGATTCAGTATTTCCAGTTAGTTGGTTCTTGCCCTTGCCAATATCATTTGTAAAAGCATTTACTGCTCCAAGAAAGATATTGTCACTTATCTTGTCTATATGTCCACGCAATGACAGCCAGGCACCTGCAGGAGAGATATGATCAGTTGTACACTTGCCTTTTGCTTTTAGCAAAAGTGGCAACTCTACAAAATCTTTGCCATCCCACTTTTGGAATGGTTCGAGTTTTTGTAATCTTCCACTTGTTGGATTTATTAGGACTTCAACTTCATCAGGATTTGCAGCAGGTGGAACATAGATGGAACCAATGTTTGAGAAACCTTTTGATGGAACCTCAGGTGCTTTTTTTGGCGGCTCCAGTTTGAATTCCTTTCCATCAGAACCTGTCAATGTATCTTTTAGCGGATTAAATGAAAGCCTACCACCAAGTGCAAGTGCTACAATCAATTCAGGACTGCCCATAAAGGCCATTGTCTCTCGTCTTCCATCATTTCTCCCCGGAAAATTTCTATTAAATGAAGTAACAATAGTATTTGGTTCACCAGGTTTTATCTCTGGTCTATTCCATTGACCTATACATGGACCACAAGCATTGGCAAGAACTGTTGCACCAATATCGTTTAGAGTATGCATCTGCCCATCTCTTTCAATTGTTGCTCGTATTTGTTCGGAACCTGGTGTTACAAGCAAAGGAATCTTGATATGAATTCCATGTAATTTTGCCTGTTCTGCAACAGATGCGGCTCTTGTCATATCCTCATAGGAAGAATTGGTACAGCTTCCAATCAATGCAACAGATATGGTATCAAGATATTTGCTATTTTTAACATCTTCAGCAAGATGTGATATTGGTCTTGCAAGATCAGGCGTATGCGGACCTGCAACGTATGGTTCTAGTGTAGATAAATCAATCTCAATTATTTTATCAAAATATTTTTCAGGATTTTGCTCAACTTCAGGATCTGCAACTAGCAAGTCCCTATTCTTGTTTGCAAGATCAGCAATAGGTCCTCGGTTAGTAGATCTCAAATAAACATCCATTTTATCATCATATGGAAATACAGAACAAGTAGCACCGATTTCTGCCCCCATATTTGTTATGGTTGCCTTTCCGGTACAACTAATTGATTTTGTACCAGGTCCAAAATATTCTACAATTGCATTTGTTCCTCCAGATACAGTAAGTTTCCATGCTACATACAATATGACATCCTTTGGTGCAACCCATCCGTTTAGTTCGCCTTTGAGATAAATGCCAATTCTTTTAGGATACAAAAGCTCCCATGGGAATCCGGCCATAACCTCAGTTGCATCTAATCCTCCAACTCCAACAGCAAGCATGCCCAAACCGCCAGCATTTGGCGTATGAGAATCAGTTCCAATCATCAATCCCCCTGGAAATGCATAATTTTCAAGCACAACTTGGTGTATTATTCCTGCACCTGGTTTCCAAAATCCCAATCCATACTTTCTTGAAGATGATTCAAGAAATTTGTATACTTCACTATTCTCATCCAGTGCCACTTTGATATCTACATCTCCGCTGACTTTGGCTCGAATCAAGTGATCACAGTGAACAGTTGTAGGAAGCATGGTTCGTTTGAGTCCTGATTGTATGAATTGCAATATAACCATCTGTCCTGTTACATCTTGTAGTGCAACTCTATCAGGTCTTAGAAAAGAATAGCTTTTTCCAGGTTCAAGATCTTTTGCACTTGCAATATCATCAAGATGTCCAACAAGAATTTTTTCAGTTAGTGTAAGAGGCCTATTTACTATTTTTCTGTATTTAGCAATGTTTTCTTCCAGTTTTGCATAAACCTTGGACACCATATCAGGAGTAGTTTCTATCTGCATTACTGTAACAGAATATGGCATGTTTGGATTTAATATAAACGGTATTTCCCAGATATATCTACTAGAGCTAGTGTTTTGCTTTAACTAATCCTACAAAGTATTTGTGGAGTGATATATCACCAGTCAATTCAGGATGAAACGATGTTCCCAAAATGTTTCCTTGTTTTACCGCAATTATTTTTTCATTGAATTTTGATATTACTTCAACATCTTTTCCAGTATCTATTATTGATGGTGCCCGTATGAAAACTCCCTGAAATTTAGGAATTCCAATTTTTTCCATAGATATCTCAGATTCGAAAGAGTCTTTTTGTCTTCCAAAGGTATTTCTCTCTATTCGAACATCAAGGTAATCCAATAGTGGCTGATCCACTTCACCAACAACTCGGTCTTTTGCTTTTTTTGAGAGCATTATCATACCTGCACAGATTCCAAATACAGGCATGCCGCTTGCAATTTTTTCTTTTATCTTTTTCAGAGAGCCATTAACAAGAGATAATGTTCCTATAACTGTGCTCTCACCACCTGGTATTACAAGCCCATCAAGATCTTCAATCTGTTCTGGAGTTTTTACTTCAGTTACTATTCCATCCATGCCAAGATCTTCTATTGCCATCTTTGTCGCCATGACATTCTCCGCAACATCTCCCTGAACTGCAAGTACTCCAATGTTAATACCGCTCATGCTGTACTACCTCGTTCTTGCATTCTAAGTTCCAAGTTCTTGGTGTCAAGCCCAAGCATAGATTGTCTTTCATCAATCATTTTTTGCGCTTCTTTTACTTTATCAGGATCTTCCCAGAATGTAGTTGCAAGAACTATTGCTTGTGCTCTCTCCTTAGCATCATCTGCCTTGAATATTCCAGATCCTACAAACACACCATCACAACCCAAGGTCATAAGATATGCAGCATCAGCAGGAGTTGATATTCCACCTGCTGCAAAGTTTACAACTGGAAGCCTACCCAAACTTGCAGTCTCTTCTACAATAGAATAAGAAACCTTGAGTTCTCGTGCAACGCTAATCAAATCTTGCTCATCGCCTGCATCATAGATAGATTTGATACGTCGCAATTCTGTGTTAACATTTTTGATATGAATTACTGCTTCTGCAACATTTCCAGTTCCTGGTTCACCTTTTGTTCTTATCATGGCAGCACCTTCTTCTATTCTTCGTAATGCTTCTCCTAGGTTTCTTGCCCCATTTACAAAAGGACTAGTAAAATTCCATTTCCATATGTGACGATTTTCATCTGCAGGAGTTAGAACTTCGGATTCA
>JAGWGS010000139.1 GCA_028867235.1 Nitrososphaerota archaeon
CGTGGAGTCCTGGAAAGGTTACCCAAGCCACAATCGCAGGCATAATAATTGGATGGGTATATGTCAGATACGGATTTGCTCCAGCCATACTAATACACTGGGCTACAAACTACTTTTTGTCATCATACTTGTTTTTTATTTCAGATCTGAGCCAAAATCCTGCAATAAATGATTCATCAAATCCATTTTCAGACACACTGGAAATGATTCTAATTGTGACAGGGGCAATTGCAATTATAATTAAAGTATTATCATACATAGAATCAAGAAACACGTCGTCTGTAAAACAGATGTTGTAGATTAAAAATTAACAATCAAGAATTTTCTTGAGATTTGTTGTAACTTCATTTTCAGAAAGTGACAATATAAAACGAAGATCAGATTGGTCATCAACATCCAACATGATTCTTCGTATCAACACAAGTGCTGAACTCGTGTTTCTTTTTTCTGCCGTATCAAGATGAATTTTGTAGCTATCTTCATCATAATGCGTCTCCATGGCTTTTGGAGGCATTCGAAAAAGAGCATTTGTTCCATCAAATTTTCGTGATGGAACAACCAAAACACATCTGTTTGAATTTTTCATTTCATACAAGGAACAAATATCATCTGGCGTAATTAGAGGAATATCTTGTGGAAAGACAATTGTCCCTTCAAATCCCTCCTCTGTAAAGTAATTGTCAGCTAGTAGGACAGCACTATTTACCCCTTGTTCAGACTCATCATACATTCCAACAGCTCCAAATTTTTTTCCAATATGAAGCGCAGTTTCATCTTTGCTCACAAGTATTATTTTTGAAATAACATCAGAACTAGATACTGTTTTTAAAACAGATTCTAACATTAGTTTGCATATCTGCTCTGTTTTCTCAGGAGACATGCCAAGACGTGTTTTAGCTCTTGAAAAAGTCTTGACAGGAATTATTGCGCCTATGCGCGAATTAGACATGTACTTGTTTTAAAATGAAGGATGCGAGTGCTTCCTCGTCTTTCTTGTCTTTCATTTTTATCTTAGTTTCATAGACTTTCATGTCGAGGTTTTCTATTTTTCTAGTTAGCAATCTATCTGCAGTATCAATTACCATATGAGATGCAACTTCAGAATACATTTTTGCAAGTCCATATACTGATACTTCCATGCCTGCTGCTTCCATGTATTTTGTAGCAGGACCACTAATTGCAGTATTTCCTATAAGAGGACTAACAACAACAACTTTTTTCTTTGATTTCGATAATTCTTTTCTAATTCCTTTGATGGATAAAATTGGACCTATACTAGTCAATGGATTGCCAGGAGCAATTATTACCAATTTTGCGTCATGAATTGCGTTAACTGCAGCAGGATTTGCACGAGCCTTATCAGCACCAATGTATTTTATTCCTTCAACTTTATCCTGACCTTTGTATTTGACCCAATATTCTTGTAAATGCAGATCACCTTTGTTTGTAACAATTCTTGTTTCTACACTATTATCGGTAACTGGTATTATTTTTGTATCAATTGCAAATTTTTGACACATCCATTCAGTTATGTCAGAGAGATTTTTTCCATTTTTGAGCATGTTAGTTCGCAGCAAATGAATTGCAGCATCTCTATCACCAATGTTAAACCAAGTCTCTTCTCCTAGCATTTCCATTTGACGTAAAAATCCATAGGTATCTTTCTTTATTCCCCAACCTTTTTCGGTATCTAAAACATCTGCAAGACCATACAAAATAGTATCAATGTCAGGACAGACATACAATCCATACAACCAATAATTGTCTCCAACATTTGATATCACAGAGATATCACGGGTTTGGGTTGCAATACCACGTACAAGTTTTACAGACCCTGTTCCACCTGCGAGAATCGTAATCATTTTTTTATTTGCACCGTGAAGTTAGTAACCTGTACCAACTAAATATTACTCTTGCCAATGCATTTACAAAAAAATAGTAATTAAAAAAATTAATGCTAAGATTTATTACTATCCTGAAGAAGAAAAGCGTCGTGACTAAGAGACTTCTTTTAGCATCAGCCATTTTTAGTTTAATAGTCATAGGAACTGTTTCTCCCATTTTCGCTACAGTAGATTTCAACGCATATCTACCAATCGAGGGAACACCAATTAATCCAGAATTTAAATTTACAAAGGACATTTCAATAGACTATTCCAACGGAGGCAAATTAAAAGATCTCTTACAAGGTAAGAACATGACAATTGCTTTTACTGATACATCTGCAAATAACACCAGCATAAAGTCACTCATGGAATCAATGAATACAGAGTTTGCAACAGATAGAAAGACATTAGCAACAGCAACTGATTTGAAGTTAGATTATCAAGTACAGATAAACGGAGACGATAAACAAGCTACATTTGATTACCGCATAACACTGGTTCCAACCATGACAGGTTACACATTAACCAAAGGCAGTGGAGACACACCTACAGTTTTAGATATATCTTGGATCGGATTTGTAATGAATACTCCAGTAACCATAACAACTGCAAAATATGGCGACCTTGAGATAAACTCACCATTAGGAATAGTCCAAAGTCAATTACCTGACGTTTACAACGCATTAAAAGGAACACCAGCAGAGCAAGCATTAGACGACAAAATAATAGATGCAAGCCCACTTGTAGCATATCCAATAGACAAATGGAATACTATTTTTGATCCAGCATACACACTGAGTGAGACAGCAGGGTATGGTTATTCAGGACAGAAAGTAGCAGTAACAGGATTTGCATATGGTCAAAGCGATTTATACCAAGGATCTTTGAAGACACAGAATAAAGAATTAGACTTTACTACAGATGCAAAATATCATTTATCAGTAATAGATAGAGCAAGTTCAGGTACAATTGATGCAGCAGGTCATGCCAACGGTTACATGGTACAGGGAGATCCAGCAATTTCAACAACGGCACAAACATCACAAACAACCGGCGTTACAACAGCACAGGGGCTTTCAACCATGACAATATATGCAATGGCAGGATTTGCAGCAGTAATTGCAGCAGGTATTTTCTGGTGGAGTAATAGAAAGATGAAAGAATCTCTAAAGAGAGGAGTAGATACAAGTCCACCACCAACATTCCAATATGAGGAAAGAAAACACTGGGCTGACAAATTTGATGAAGATAAAAAGTAGTGCGTTCTGGCCGTAACCCTCCTTCTGTTTTCACGACATTTCGCTATGCGGCCTACCTAAACAAAGTGCAGCACTTGTTGTTTGATTTGGCCTTTCTCCGCGTGGGATGGATTTTTCATTCACATTCTGGAAACCTCAGGTTTTACCATCATAGTGCTCCAGGTTGGATTATTTTCTGTGCCATT
>JAGWGS010000013.1 GCA_028867235.1 Nitrososphaerota archaeon
TGTTCGTACAGAACCCACATGCCAGACAGTTGTTCCCTCTCCAATGATGATATATGCAGTAGGTAAGGCCTCAAGGCCAAATCGAAGTACGCTTGGAGCACCTAATGCTTGTGCCTGTGAAATAAAGTATGGATTGTCTGAATTCAAGAGTGAACTGAAGAGAATTGCGTCAGCCCCAGGAACCACGCCTGTAACATTGCCTGGGAAGAGAATTACTGGAATTTTGACTGCTTTTTTGATACTTGATACGGTTTCAGTCATGGTTAATTGATCAGTTGCGGATGAGCCTCCAACTAGTATTGCAGATGCTCCATTTTTTTCTGCCTCCTTTGCTAATGATGAGGCAGGTTGCCCTGCAGAGTTTTCAGAATCAATTAGTACGAAGAGAAGAGTTCCATTCTTCTTCCTAGCCATATGAAGATAATTTTCTGTCTTTTCCATAGGGAGGGTTGAATGCCTATTGATTAAAAGTTTAATTGAATATGGTAATACAGATTTGTATAGCTATGAGCAAACTACCAGATGATAATTTTAGTAATATTATTAGGGAAATTATAAAAAAATCATTATTTACTGAAAGACAAATTGAAATTATTTTAAAACGGAAAAATCTTGTTGATGCTCAATTTACTATTAGTAGAGGGGCATTCTATCGACAAGTAGCTCAGTGTGAAGACAAGTTTACTGCGTTATGCTACTCGTGGATCCTTTTGAAGGGCCTGGGAGTGCTTGATGATGATGATATTGATGTGATAAATCGTCTTTCTGAGCAGGTTTCTGTGATAAAAAGTAGTGATATTTTTCCCGAACGTGAAGAAGAAATCATGTCTGTGATACAAGTATTGTTACAAAGAACATGTAAACTGTAATTTGGCTTTAAAAATTAGGCACAATTTACCATGGACAACGTGATACTATGTGATAATGCACGTTTGATATTGATGTGTAAGGTGTGAAATAATTTTACCCAAATATGATAAATCACATCATTTAGCCTTGATGTGTGATGTTAGTAGATATTCCTGATGTAGGAGTCATTTTAGGCATATTTGTGTCATTTATTGGAGGATTAGTAGCAATTACAGCGTATAACAAGATCAAACCCAGGCTAGCGTCAAAGACAGAAGATGCAAAAATTATAGCAGAACGCCTACAATATTATGAAAATTTACTAATTGATATGAAAATTCGTTTAGATTCATTAGAAGTTACACAGGAAACACAGGAAATTCCCCAGGCACAAATTTCCAAGCCAAAAGAGCAAAAAATACAACCAGAAGAGCCAATTATTGTCAAAGAAGAGAAACCAAAGGAAAGAATGCAGAATATGCAGTTCAATAATGCTGTAGAACACATTCTGAGATTAATCACAGAGAAGCCTATGACGTCACGTGATATCCAAATCACAATAGGAAGGACTAGGGAACATACATCACGTATGCTAAAGAAGCTTTTTGAGGAGGGTTTGGTGGAAAGAGACATGTCAACCAAGCCATTTTCCTATAAGATCACCGATAAGGGTTTGACAAAGATTGGTATTGTCAAGATGGCTCCAGCTCAGTAATTGGTAGTAATTTATCCCATCTTTAGATCATAGAAATCAAGTTCTTTACCTACTGTTTTTTCTTTTTTGATTTAATTTTCATGTCAAGTTTTTACCAGAGTCGTAGAAAATCATCATTATTTTATAATATTATATAATTGTAAAATCTTAAATTAATGTCATTATAATTTAATATCATGTCTGACGAGCAATTAATCAAAATCACCACTGCTGGCACCATCTCCATTCCAAAAGACTTTAGGAAATTTCTAGAGCTTCAAAAGGGAGATTATGTCAAAATCGCAATAGATGGAGATCACCTAGTAGTAAAAAAAGTAACAATCTCTTAGATTGAATTCTTCTCCCTTTGTGTAATCTTTAGTATTTGGTAGGCCCATTCCTTACCATTCTTCTCCCTGGCCACCTTTCCCTTATTTGCAAATCTAGAAAGATATGTAGAAATCACGCTTAGTTTTATTGGTTCACCATATTCATCTTCATATTTTTCAAGTATCATTGATGATGTAAACTTGCCAATTGGGTAGTGCTTATCCACTAAATTCCAGATCTTGGCCCCTATGGAATCAAGTTGTGCTGTATCTCCCTGCTCTTCAATATTCATAAGGTCCATTAACTCAAATATCTTTAACATCTTCTCTCGGGTTACGTTGCCCTCAAGGCTAAAGTTATACTTGGCACCATCCGAGTCCTCCAAGTCTATCCTAATTCGTTTTCGAGCCAATGTGATCGATCCGGTTAACTCATTAACACTTGAATAGATCATAGAAGAATTGTTAACTAGTAGGTTTGTTAACATTCACTGCCTGGCTCACGAATGACCTTTTTACCCATATTAACATCCCCTACAGCCTTCATATTCAATTAGACCCTAAATTCACGCCTGGAGTGGAAATAAGGGGGTAGGATTTGGCTTGTTAACAATGTTAAGGACCATCTTCACGCCTGGAGTGGAAATAAGGGGGTCATTTTTGGTCTTTTTGAGCCAAAAGTTAACAGATACTTCACAAAATGTTAACTTTAATTTAGGAAGACCCACACACCTACCCTTCCACTCTAGCTTTATTAAAAAAATTTTTTTAAGAGAAAATAAAAATAATTAATGATATACTAAATCAAGTTTAGTTCTTCAATTCTAATCTAATTAATTTAGTAATGTCAATATGTTAACAGAGAAGAAATGGTGGTGTCTGGGTAAATGATCGATCCAATTGATAAATTATTAGATGATGCACAAAGTGGTAAATCTTTATTCAAAAATAGAGAAGTACTACATTTTACATTTATTCCTGATGTAATTTTACATAGAGAAGACGAACAGAAAAAAGTGACTCAATCACTCTTACCTCTACTAAAAAAGGCTCGTCCATCAAATCTATTAGTTTATGGTAAACCAGGTACAGGTAAAACTCTAGTAGTCAAAAAAGTACTAAACAAAATACAGGATAGAGTAAACGAGGCTTCTTTTCCAATACAATTACTATATGCAAATGCAAAGGAAGAGACCACCCTCTATGGATTATTAATAAAACTTGGTAGACAATTAATAGAAACAGGTAAAGAAAAAGAATTTCCTACAACAGGTCTTTCAATTAGTGAAATCTTTAATCGTATTATATCAGCTATAGAAAATAATGGATTGAACACCGTATTTGTAATAGATGAGATTGATTATCTAGCAGAACTTGTATCAAAATCCGGTAAGGATGTATTTTACTCATTAACAAGAGCAAATGAACGATTAAAGAAAGGCTCACTAACCTTAATTGGAATCTCAAACGATCTTACTTTCAAAGAAAGACTAGACCCACGTGTACTCAGTAGTCTCAGTGAGGAAGAGATTGTCTTTACTAATTATACAGTAGGCCAGATCAAAGAGATATTAGAAGAACGCATCAGAGTAGCCTTTATCCCAGACTCCATAGAACAATCTGCAATAAACCTCTGTTCTGCCATGTCTGGCCAGGAACATGGAGATGCAAGGCGTGCAATTGACCTATTACGCATTGCAGGTGAGATTGCTGAGCGTGAACAGTCTGATATGGTAAAAGATGAGCACATCAGACGTGCTGCACAAAAGATGGAAGAGGATAAGGAGACAACTGCTCTAAACTCATATCCATTACATGAAAAGCTCCTAATCCTATCAGTAATGAAGGCAAATGGAAGCACCACCGGAGAGATATATCAATCATACAAGAACCTATGCAAGATAACACGACAAAAAGAACTTACGCAGAGACGAGTTACACAGATGCTAAGTGAGATAGAAATGACTGGACTGATCTCAGGAAAAATAATCCATCAGGGAATGCATGGAAGGACCAAAAAATTTTCTCTTACCCTTAATCCAGAAACTGTAAAAAAAGCATTCAAGGATGATCTTGCACTAGAAGACTTGCTATAACATGATAAATTTGAAGACGTGTATTTGAGAAAAAGAAATTTGTTAATTGAACCTGTTAATTATATTAATAATTACAGGTTCATCACATAATGATCAAATTTCAGGAACATGCCAAATTCCACCAAATAATCAGCTTGCCTGTGTTCCACATTAAAGGATCTAGTCTGAATTTTCTGTAAAATCTTTTGTAAAAACCTTCATTGTGGCTAGATTTACTATGATTGCTATTCCTGGAGTAGGGTTGATGCCAACACTGGCCTGAAATGGAGTCTGACTTTGCCAAGCGCCAGAATTTACAATTAATGTTCCTTTGTACATATCAAGATCAACAACATGTATGTGTCCGGAATGATATATGTCAGGAACTTCTGATATTACCATTAAATCCTCAAGTTCCGGCGCAATTGGAGTTCTCTTACCATAGATTGGACTCAAATGTCTTGTTTTGAGCAAAACTCTCATAGCTTTTGCAGGTTGTGCATAACTTAATCCAGGAGTACTACCAACTACATCATCAAGACTCTGACCATGAAACATCAGTATCTTTACACCGTTTAACTCAATCATTGATGGATTACCTAACATGAAAAAATTCTCTCTATTCCAAAGATGCATGTTATGTTTCTCTGGAATTGCAGGTTGTGGAAGTGCTCTTCTTCCAGGATCATGGTTTCCTGGAATGATAAAGACCTTGATGTGTTTTGGAATCTTGTCCAAAAGCTCTGCAGCCTTTGCCATCTGTTTATCTACATCTAAAAGCAAAAGTTCCTTATCTTGATTGGGAAATATGCCTATCCCATCAATAATATCACCTCCTACCAAGACAAACTTGACTTTTCTTGCTATAGGATCCGGGCTTGAAAGCCATGAAACAAATTCTGTAAACTCTTTCTCCATGAAAAATTTACTGCCTACGTGCAAATCTGAGATAAACACAGCATAGCTCTCAGTCCTGGAACGATTTGCTATATGATCAGGTATATCCGGCACAATAATCTCTTTTACAAAGAATCCTCCATTTTTTCCACTTGCAATTAAGACCATAACAAATTGGTCAATTAGTAAAGAATTTGCTGTTTCTTGTATCTCTTTATTGAAAATTAACAATTCTATAGAACCTGAGGGATCATCTATGACTAGTTTGGTAACATCTCTTTCTATTCGTCTATCCATGAGTAAACCTGCAATGTAGATGTCATCATCCAATTTGCCGTTTGTTACATTCGAAATAGGAGTTAATTTCTTTGATTGTGATCTCTGCATCATTATTTTGAGCAGTTTTGAATATCTATCTCGAAATAATGCGTGAAAACCCTCTATTCCTTCTGCTGAAGTGACCTTGCTTGTTGGATCAAATAAGATCACGTGATTATTCTCTACACTTTCATCAATCTCTGATTCTACAAACATTTTAAGATCGTTCTGATTGATCAAAAACAAATTCTGTTTAGCTTTTTCTCTAACTACCTGCTTGATTATATTTTGAAGTTCCTTAACATCAATTTTTTCTAATATCTTAAATGCATCAGGATGAATCTGGAATCCTTTACTTAATGCATAAGTAATTGCAGAGGATACTTCTTCTTTCAACAAGGTCTCATAATACGACTTTTAATTAAATCTGATCCAACCACCAACCTCAAATATAGTTCGTTTGAAAGTGAAATTATTGTTCAGCAATAAACGAGCTCTAGTATTTCTGATTTTTATTGGAATTTTCTCCTTATCATATCTAATTGGAAGTCAAAGTAAATTATCTGATGAAGAATCACAAACATTTCTCAAGGAATTTCAAAAAGTTGTTGAGGGAATAGACGCAATCGGGATCTTTGAACATAATGCATCTGTTGCATTGCCTATGTTTATTCCAGGATTTGGCTTTGCATGGGGCTCATTTGCAGCTTGGTCTACAGGTGTTGCATTTGAAGCACTAGTAACCACAACTCCAGCACTAGCAAAAATTCCTCCATTAGCTTTACTCTATCTATCCCCATTTGGAGTTATGGAACTTGTTGCCTATTCCATTGGTATGTCCAGGAGCCTTTTGTTAATACTTGTAATAATAAGGAAGAAACCCCTGAAATCTGAAATTCGCAATACTGCTATAGAAATAGGAATTGTTCTAACCTTGTTGCTTGCAGGAGGATTCATTGAATATTCAATGATTCAACATTTTGGTTCAAGTGTAATTGCCCCAAAATCGTAGATTGTCATCTCCATCAACCGGGAATTGACTAATTGTTTGATAAATTATACCCAGTAATTAAATATGTAATAAGGGATGAGTAATCTGATGAAATACGTATTACTGTTAATGATAATTACAGGACTTGTTTTGTATTTGCCAAGCGCATATTCTGATTTCTCTACTAATAACAAATACTTGATTGATGCTTCAGGATATCTTTCTGGCACTAAAACAATTTTTGATTCAACTATAGCGTTGCAGCTAACTATGGGTACAAAGAGTGGCAGTACTATGCAATCCACACTAGATAATGGTCTTATTACAATAGCAGATGCACGTTATCTCAATTCTGGTACTTGGCAAACTTCAATCTTACGTGATGGCAAGTATTTTGTCATACAAGGAGATGCACAGGATGAAACTGGAAATGTAATACATCTTAATTTGTTTGGAAGGATTATTGATAGTAATCCAGATGGTTCTGTCTATACTATAACTGGAAAGATTACCGGTTCTGAAACACTAAAAGTAAGCTATAGTGCTAAAGTATTAGCTGCAAATACTGCAACCACTCAAACAACTACCACTTCAACCACAACCGCCACTACTCCATCATCACCTAAGGTAAACATCAGCATTGTATATGGTGCATCTGATATCAATAATCAAGTACATTATTCTCCATCAAGCTATATTCAGGTATCAAGTGGAACAACAATTGTCTGGACCAACAATGATTCTGTTCCACATAGAATAATGAGTGGTATAGCAAAAGCAATTACAACAAATCAAACCACTCCAGTCTTTACATCTGATGGGAAAATTGACAGTGGAATAATTATGCCAGGTCAATCATTTCAATTTACCATTACAAGCTTTGATACTACTCAGTCATTAGATCCCAGAATTGCTACACGTTATAGTATTCCACAAAATCAAACAGTTGGAGACATTACATTCTTTGATCCTAATTACCAATTCATGGTAGGAATTATTGCACCACTCTCACAATCAACAACAGCAAAAACCGTTCAGATGAATATTGTTTCAGGCGCATCAAATCTTAGCAATGGGCAATTCCTTTTACCATCTTCATTACAAATTACTCCTGGAACAACAATTGTCTGGACCAACAATGATTCTGTTCCACATAGAATAATGAGTGGACAACTACTTACTACAACTCAGGGCGGATCAAAAGGATCTGCACCCCCCAAGGTACCACAGTTTGTATCTGATGGGAAAATTGACAGTGGTAACATAGCTCCTGGACAACATTGGTCAATAACGATAAGTAATACGGGCTCTACGCAATTCTTTGATCCTTCCTTTACATGGATAAATGGAATTGTTATATCATCTCCTCCAATTACTAGTCAAATCCCTCCAGTACAAATTAGCATAAATGCAGGCTCATCAAACCAAAAGGGAACTGCAACTGCTCAAACGTATAATCAATACAATAATTACTATACACCAGACACAATACAAATTATTCCAGGCACACCAGTTGTATGGACCAACAATGATTCCATAGCACACACAATTCTTAGTGGAGTCAGCACACAGCGAAACGGTAACCCATTTACTCCTGATGGAAAAATAACAAGTGGATTAATACAACCAGGTCAAACATTTACTGTCACAATAAATGATACTGGCATAATCAGATTTTATGATCCTCAATATACTTGGATGAATGGCGTAATTATCTCAATGCCGCCAACCCAATCATACACAATTGGTGCAGCATCTCATAATCCAGGACTACATTAAATTACTTGAAGTTGATATATGATTCCAGTTTTGTCTGATCAAAGACCATTACCGATAGATCAGAAAATTGTTTTCCTTCCAGATCTCTTACCTTTCCAATGAAATGCGTCTCCTTCTCAGTAGTTAAAAATTCAAAAACATGTACCTTCATGTTCAAAGTATCAAATCCATGCTCTCTCAAGTAGATTGCTATCTCTGATTGCATGAAATGTTTGGAAGGTTCCTTTGGCCAAGGTCTTGGAACAAGTATTACACTAAAACCATCAATGAGTGCCTTTTGAAGCTCTAGTTTCTTTTCCTCTATGCTTGTAGAAATATGCATGGTTATGACCTTGCTTTTATCTGTTGGAACTCTGGCCTTTGACGCTGCTACTTGTGTAGAACTAATACCGGGAACAATTTGTACATCTCCAAAAATCTCAATTAATCTATCTACAACCTCTGATTCTGAAAAATTCACATCACCAGTAAATGGCACTACACAAGTCTTGTTTCCTAAAATCTTTGATACTTTTTGATATGCCTCTTCCTGGTCTTTCATAGTAATTTCGTATATCTCCTTATTTTGTAACAAGGCTTCTATTGTTTTTAATGTGTATTTGTAACCAATTACAATATCTGAACCAAGCACAATCTCTTTTACTATTTCTGTAACATATTTTGGTGAACCTGGTCCTACTCCTACAGCAAAGACTTTGCCCATGAATGCCGTTTTACACCGTTCAATATATTTCACTGATGTTAGATTCTGCTTTTACCAGACATCATCTACTTCATCAAGTTCTGTAAATTCTTCAATGGGCTTCTCGCGCATAACCTTCAATCTCGCAATATCTCTATCAAAGAACAGGTCTATTGTCCAATCAAGAAAAATTCTTATTTTTTTGTCAAGGCGTGGTATTTTTGAAAGATATATTGTTCTCCAAAGCAACCATGCAAAAAATCCATGCAAATGAATTCCAAATATGCTTGCAATAGCACTACGTTTTCCTATTACGGCCATTTGACCCTTTGATGTGTACACAAATTTTTCTTTCTCTTTATTTGTAATCAGAGCGTGTAGATTTTTTGCAACAATTTCTGCTTCTGATTCTGCATTCTGAGCAGTTGGTGGAAGAGAACGTTTTGTATTGGGATCAATCAGGTAACTACAATCACCTACAGCAAAGACCTCTGGAAAATCTACTGCTTGAAGAAATTCATTTACTACAATTCCACCTCTGTTAGTTTTAAAGACAGATTTTTTTATAATGTCTACAGGCGTTACACCTGCAGTCCATACTAGAGTTCTTGTCTGTATTGCATTCATTGAATACTGCTTGACTGGATCAGTTTGTGGACGAGAATCCTCAATCAGTACTTCATCACCTGAAAAATCAGCAAGTTTTGTGTTTACCATTATCTCAATTCCACGTTGATGCAATTTCTCTAATGCAAACTTGGCAAGCTTTTCATTAAATCCGGGAAGTATAGCAGACATTGCCTCAAGAACAGTAACTCGAATGTCAGTTTTTTGAATATTAGGATAGTATTTTCTTGCATCATGAAGCAAGTCCATCAATTCTCCAGCTGTTTCTATTCCTGCAAATCCTCCTCCAACAATTACAAAAGTAAGTAGACTTTTCTTGAGGGCCGGATCAGTTTCATTGTCTGCCTGTTCAAGCATATCAATAGCTCTGTTTCGTAATACTACTGCATCATTGAGAGTTTTCATAGAATATGCAAGCTTTTCTAGCTTGTCCATTCCAAAGAAATTTGTCTGACTACCAAGGGCCAAGACTAGATAATCATACTGTAAGGAAATCCCACGTTTTTCTTTTGTACCACTCAGGTCTACTATTTTCTTATGAGGATCAATACTCTTAACTCCGGCCTCGTAGAATTTGGTTCTTTTTAGTAATGTCCTAACTGGAATTACAATATGTCTTGTCTCAATTGTTCCAGAAGCTACTTGCGGGAGCATTGGAGTAAATAAGAAAAAGTTATCTTCACTGACCAGGCTAATCTGAACCTCCTTGTTATCTGGAAAATATGCCTCTAATTTCCTTACGCATTCTATTCCCGCAAACCCTCCTCCTAAAACAAGGATTTTTTTGGCTTCTGGCATTGTACTCAATTAGTGTTATCTTCTGGGATAAAAAAGGTAACAGTGTTTCTCATTGTACCCTGATGTAACAATTGAGCGAAAGGTAAAATATGCAGACTAGAGGAGTTAGGATATGAAGAAAGAGTACATTGTTGTAAGAATAGATGCGTCACCGGATGGTTCTCCATATGTGGTAGTGTCGCTTTCTACCTCCAAAGATTTCCGAGAACAAAGTACGCCTGCATCTCCATTTGGCGCAGGAGGCGTAATGGGATTCACAAGTATGGATGATATGATGAAAAATCTAAACAAAATGTTGTCTGGGGGTATGGGTCAATCTAATACTGTAACCTCGATTAAACTAGATATGCACGAGTACAAGGAATTGAATCTTGCAGTAGGAGACAAGGTTTACCTTGAAATAACAAAGGCAGAGGCAACTGGAATTTAAACATCAACGAGAAACTTCTCTTCTTAAAATTTGATATGCCCTTGCTGCATCCTCTTCATGGAGAACCACTACTATGTGATCTTGTCCGAAAAACGCATTAACAAGCTCGATTCCGTTGTCATGTAGAATCTCAGATACGTACGAAACTACGTCAGAACTGTGTTCGGATTCAGGAATGCTTATAGTTATTTTTGCTAGTCCTGTTTGAAAGAAATTTTTATGTGATGAAAAAGACTCTAGAATCTTTCGTACATCACTAATGTCTTCTGTAAAAAACCTAAAAGAATCAGTAGACCTAAAAAATTCATAATTTGGATCGATTCGCATGAATCTATCCATTAAATCTACAGCATCTTTCATTTCAAAATCATCTGAAAAAAATCTAATGTCTACGATTCCATCCCTGAGAGAAAGCCTTGCATTTTTTAATACTGTTTCATTTTGCATGTCGTCTTTTTTCTCAAAAGAATCTGCATATCTTTTGATTGCAACTACAATTGTATTTGGATTAACTGGTCCCCCCACCTGGGCCTCAATTTCTTTTTGGAGTTTGATTGCAAGTGATGTGTAATTTATCAAACCCATCTTAATGCAGTCGTAAATGGATCTATTTCTTGTAATTATTTCTCTAACCGCATCAGGAACTGAAACACTCGGAGTTCTCATGAGAGTAATTTATATTCATAATTATATTAATTTATGTAATGAAACAATTGATTATTCAATAATCTTTATATAATGTCATGTATATTACATAATATGAATAATTATGACATAAATGAATGGGATGAGTTTGACCAACTCTTCCAGAAAATGATGCGACCCTTCAAGGGTTTGGACAAGATTTGGAATGACATGGAGATGTCTTATGACTTGCAGACATTTGGTCCTTACTACTACGGATATTCCATGACAGTGGGACCTGATGGAAAACCTATAGTCAAAGAATATGGTAATGTCAAACCTAGTCTTAGTCAAAAGTCAGACGTACGAGAACCTTTTGTAGATGTCATCGTAGATGAAAAAGAAAAAGTTCTAAAAATTGTTGCAGAGATGCCGGGTGTAGAGAAGAAAGACATCAAGATCGAAGTCGTAGGACGAACTGCAAATCTTGATGCCGAAAATGGTGATAAAAAATATCACACCAAGATCCCGATTAAACAAAAGGTTGACGAAGATTCTGCCAAAGCAACATACTCTAATGGAATTTTAGAAGTAAAGTTCCAACTCAAAGAGGATCGACCGCAAGGAAGGACGGTAACGGTCGAATAAACTCTATTTTTTGGTGATCAAATTATGAATGAAATTATATTAAAAATCGCAGAAGCTGCACAAAGACACGTTGGAAAAGGAATTGCTGTAGTAGACCCTAAAATTGTAGAAGAAAATGGGTGGGAAACAGGTCAAATCCTTGAACTTGTTGGTAACAGAAAAAGTCATGTCAAACTATGGTCCGGATATGCTCCTGACTATGGTACCGGAATCATAAAGATAGATGGAATTACTCGTCACAATATAGGTTCAGGCATAGGAGAGAAAATTACAATAAGAAAGGTGGATGCATCAGAGGCACAACAGGTTGTACTTTCACCTATAGAAAAGCTAAGTGAGGAAGGATTACAGGAATACATGCAGGCATACTATACAGGCCATGTATTGACTACAGGTGATACATTAATTGTAACTACACAGTTGGGAGGAAAAACACAACTTGTTGTAAGTGGAACAACACCTAGCGCAAAACCAGTCATCATTTCAGAGGAAACCGAGTTCAAACTAGGTTCTATGACTAAGACAATTGACAACTCTATTCCAAGAATCACATATGATGATTTGGGTGGCCTGAAGAACGAAGTTCAGAAAATACGCGAAATGGTAGAGCTACCTATGAGACATCCTGAATTATTTGAAAAACTTGGAGTGGAAGCACCAAAAGGAGTATTACTCTACGGCCCTCCTGGAACAGGAAAGACATTATTGGCAAAGGCAGTAGCAGGAGAGACAAATTCACATTTTACCTCTATTAGCGGCCCAGAAATTATTGGCAAGTTCTATGGGGAAAGCGAAGAAAGACTACGTGAGATATTCAAACAAGCTGAAGAAAATTCTCCAAGCATAATATTCATTGATGAAATTGATTCAATTGCTCCAAAGAGAGAGGAAGTAACAGGCGAGGTAGAAAAAAGAATTGTATCACAACTTCTCACCTTAATGGATGGAATGAAATCAAGAGGCAAGGTAGTTGTAATTGCAGCAACTAACAGACCAGACTCTATAGATCCTGCATTAAGAAGGCCAGGCAGGTTTGACAGAGAAATTGAGATTGGCATTCCAGATCAGGAAGGAAGAACCGAAGTTCTTCACATACATACACGTGGAATGCCAATTGAAGATAAAGTAAACTTGGAACAAATTGCTAAAGTGACTCATGGATTTGTTGGGGCTGATCTAGAAGTTCTTGCAAAAGAAGCTGCAATGAGATCTCTTAGAAGAATTTTACCTGATCTAGATCTAGAAGCGGAAAAAATTCCAACTGAAATTCTTCAAAAAATTATCATTACCGAAAATGATTTTAGAGATGCACTAAAGGAGGTACGACCATCTGCATTAAGAGAAGTACTAGTTCAGGTACCAAATGTCTCATGGGATGATATTGGTGGTCTCGAGTCCCTAAAAGAGGAACTTCATGAGGCAGTAGAATGGCCATTAAAACACCGAGAGGCATTTGAACATACGGATGTTGCAGCTCCCAAAGGAATCTTACTCTACGGCCCTCCTGGAACAGGAAAGACATTGATAGCAAAGGCGGTAGCACACACATCAGAGTCTAATTTCATAAGTATCAAAGGCCCTGAATTGCTTTCAAAATGGGTAGGAGAATCTGAAAAAGGAGTTCGTGAAGTATTTAGAAAAGCACGACAGGCTGCACCATGTATAATATTCCTAGATGAGCTTGATTCGCTAGCTCCAAGTAGAAGTTCAGGAAGCTCAGACTCTAATGTAACAGAGAGAGTAGTATCACAACTTCTAACTGAGATTGATGGTCTTGAGGAATTGCATGATGTATTGATAATTGGAGCTACCAATAGGGTTGATCTAATCGACAGTGCACTGTTGCGTCCTGGCAGATTTGATAAAATCATTGAAGTACCAGTACCAGATGCAAAAGGACGTGAGAACATATTCAAGATACACACAAGAAAGAAGCCACTTGCAGAGAAGATTGACTTTACAAAACTTGTCAAGTTGACTGATGGCTTTAGTGGTGCAGAAATAGAAGGAGTATGTAATAGAGCAGCAATGAGAGCAATACGAAGATATGTAGACAAGAACGAAAAAGATGTCAAACTAATCAAGGTAACCCAAGAAGATTTTGAAAACGCGATAGAAAAAATGCGACCAAACAAATCTAAAAAACAGATAACATCAGCAATTATATGATAAAATGAATAATAACCATTGACGACAAAGGAAGCAATTCTCTATCAAAAGTTACCTAATGACAAGGTTAGATGTACAGCATGTGCTAGATATTGCGAAATTGGTAAAGATCAAATTGGTTTATGTGGAATTAGGGCGAACAACAATGGTAAACTTGACCTTCTTGCATACGGCAAAGTAATAACAGGTCACGTAGATCCCATTGAGAAAAAACCAGTAACTCACTATAGACCTGGAACAAGCATATTTTCTATTGCTACCACTGGTTGTAACTGGCTCTGTAAATATTGCCAAAACTATGACATTAGTCAGAGACGAAAGATAGAAGGAATTGATATGACTCCACAACAGGTAGTTGACTTGGCCAAGCAGTCAGGATCTGATGGTATTGCGTATACGTACAATCAACCATCGATATTCATTGAATTTGCGCGTGATTGTGGAGTAGCTGCAAGAAAAAATGGATTATTCAATATCTTTGTCTCAAATGGTTATGATACTCCAGAAACAGTAAACATGATGAATGAATTTCTGGATTGTATCACAATTGATTTTAAGGGAAATGCAGAACCACAATTTTCACGAAGATATATTGGAATTCCAGATCCACAACCAATATTTGACACTCTAAAAGAAATTCACAAGAAAACAAAAATCCATGTAGAAATCACTGACCTAATTGTACCACGGGTTGGTGACAATTTAGAATATGCCCGAAAACTTTGCAGGTTCATTTATGATGAATTTGGTCCTGATATGCCAATACATTTTCTTAGATTTCATCCAGATTACAAGATGATGGAATTTGAATCAACACCAATACCTACTCTTGAAAGGCACTATGATATAGCAAAGGAGATTGGGCTC
>JAGWGS010000140.1 GCA_028867235.1 Nitrososphaerota archaeon
TTTGCCACCTCTTGTGGTGGCGTGCCCATCTGTGACATCATGATTAGTCCATCCAACACTTTTTGAGTAATGTCCTTGTATGCGGGATCTGCCCTTGTTGCCTTTTTGAGTGTAGTAAACAAGTTTGTCTTGACAACGCCTGGTTCTATGATTATGGTCTTGATTCCAAATGGTGCAAGCTCATATCTCATAGATTCACTTAGTCCTTCTAGTGCAAATTTGGAGCTGATATATCCTGGAGTTACAGGAAATCCTATCCTGCCTGCAACAGAACTGACATTTACTATTGTTCCTGACTTTTGGTTTCGCATGGTAGGCAAAACTGCCTGGATCATCCTTACTACTCCAAAAAAGTTTGTTTCAAACTGATCTTTTAGATCCTTTTCTGTCATGTCTTCAAGGCATCCGACCAAAAAATAGCCTGCATTGTTTACAAGAAGATCTAGTTTTTTATTTTCATCTAGAATTTTTTTTACTGCATTTTTAATTGACTGGTCATCATTTACATCAAGTTCTATTACTTTTACCTTGAGATTTTCTTTTTTTGCAATATCTAAAATTTTACTACCCTTTGTGGTATCTCGCATTGTTGCATAGGTATGGTATCCATTGCGTCCAAGTGCAAGTGCTGTCTCAAACCCAATTCCGCTTGAACTGCCAGTTACTAGAGCGACTTTATCCATGTTGATATCTTGACAGACCAGATTAATTTGTGTTATTCTGATATCCTGGTATAATCACACAAGCGGTTTGTCCCCTTCAGAAGGTTCTGTTATCTCTGTTTTCTCTCCGTCTTTTATCCTCTGGAGAATCTCTCTTGCTGACATTTTGTGCAGATATTCATTGTTATTTCCACATCTGTATGAAAATGTACATCGTGGACATCCTGACTCGTTTTTGCAGGGACATTCTGTTACAATGTCAAGGCTTCGCTCAAAGGCCTTTTCAAGCCTGTCATAAAGTGCCTTGCTTGCACCGTTTCCGCCTATTGCTGAATCATACACAAAGACAAGCCCAGATGTGCCAAGTGATATCCCCCCAAGGTCTTGAGAGACACCACCTGTTATCATGTTGCTTCCCTCTATTACAACATGCTCTGTAGCATGGTACCCACTTGCCTCAACATATTCCTCATTTTCTGACTTGCTTATTTCACCAAGAGGTCTTGGAGCCTTGAATACAATTCCTTTTGTAACAAAGTCATAGTCAAGGGGTTTTTCCAAAATAATTTTTTGTCCCTGCCCTACCTCTTGACCCAATTCTAAATTGACATATCCGTATACTCTTTTCTGAATGTGTAACTTGCAAAATGCGACTTCAATTCCATTTGCAAGCCTTTTCTCAAATATTGTCTCTACTGTAGGCCACTCTTCTGTTAGTGCCTTGGTGTAATATGGATAATTTTTTGGAAGATATTCTAATTTTGCAGTCATCTTTTCAGGATATCCTGTTTCCCTTACTTGGTATCTAGTTCCTGCCAAAAAGTATACTGCATGTGGATGAAGCTCTTCTAATGCAATTGGTAACACTCGTTCTCCCACTTTTTTGTCATTTAAGAAAATGTCAATTGATCTTCCAATTCCTCTGATACTGTATTCTTCTAAAATAGATTTTATCTGATCATAGTTTGGAACGTATCTGTTTTCAATCAAGACAAGATTTCCTGCACCAACGTGTCTTTGTATTACATCCTTGTGTTCTGGTAACTCGTGTTTTGCAATTGGCTTGTCACACGCCATTGCAATTACTTGAAACTCTTCAACAAACGGATTCTTGGGATCGATGTACACTTGTTCTGTATCCTCAAAATAATCTGAAGGATGATTCTTGTAGTATTGTGATATCGGGTCGTTTCCTAGTACTAGAAACGCATATCCCCCCTGACCCTTTCTTGCGGCTCTTCCTATTCTTTGTGTAAGCCTGTTCACAGGTATTGTAGATGATATCACTCCATCCACATTTCCTACATCAATTCCAAGTTCTAGTGTGGGCGTGGCAGATATTGCAAGCAACTTGTCTGATTTGAACATGTTCTCAACTGATCTCCTATAGTTTGCCATGAGCCCTGCCCTGTGAACCTTGATGTCCACTTTCTGCCTTCTGGCCTGAAGTGCCAAGAGTTCCGAATTAAGATGTGAATTGCTAAAGACAAGGGTTTTGTGATGTTTTGTTGTTAGTTTTTTTAGAATGTCTATCATCAATGCACGCTGGGTCATCAACGAAGGAAACAACATTGAAAACTCGGTCTTGCCTTTTTTTCCCGAGCCTGACACCTGTATCATCTTTACACCAAACAACATCTGGCAAAACGACAATGCATTATCAAGCGTAGCAGATGCCGCAATCATCTGTAGTTTTGGCGCAATTCTCTTTAGCCTTTTTATGATATAGTGAACATTTGAACCAAAAATTCCAGAATATACATGAGCCTCATCTACTGCAAGAAATCTTGCAGTATTCAATAACGCTGCAAATCTTGTCCTGTGCCATAAATGATAATGCAGTACATCAAAGTTGGTTATAATCACTTGAGGTGGACTGGAAAGAATATCTTGTCGCTCTGTCTGTTTTGTGTCTCCGTCAAATACTGCACATTGAATGTTCATCTTGTCTGCAATCTCTTTTATCTTTGGATATTGATCCCGAGAAAGTGATTTTGTTGGATAGACAAAGATTGCTTGTATGGAAGAACTCTTTGAGCTTGCAATTTTTTCTATTATGGGAACAACAAATGCTTCAGTCTTTCCTGACGCAGTTGGTGCAGTAATTACAATATTGTCTCCTGATACTATGTGATGTATTGCATCTTCTTGAAACTTGTAGAATTTTTTTATGCCTTTTGACTCTAGTGATTCAATTATTCTCTTGTCTAATCCGGAATCTTCTACTGTAGAACCCATCTCAGGCTCAGGCTCTTCTATTACCTTAAAATGCGATACATAGTGCCTCTTTGAGAAAAGAACTGACCTTGTAAGGTCCCCAATCTTTGAGTCCCCTATCATCTTGTTTATCTCATCTTCTGTCTGCAGCATTCCCTCTTTTTCTAATGTAGAACCTGCCTGGTTTTTGGTTGGTATCTCATCATTGTCAAATTTTATCAAAAATTCCAAAAATGCTTCATCAACATTCTTCGTAGAGTCTATAATGTCCTCAATTTTGCACTTGGAACAGCTAAAGTGTATTTTTTGATTAAACGTACGTTGCACCTCTATCTTGGATTTACACTTGGGACAATAATGCACTAGTTCATGGAATAATTCTGTATGATTTAATTTTTGGTTATCG
>JAGWGS010000141.1 GCA_028867235.1 Nitrososphaerota archaeon
GTGATCTGGAATCTATCCTGAGCCAGCTAGATACCTTGCATCTTGCTCCGCGCACTTTTCCTGCACTGGACTCCCCAGTATTCCATTCCCAGCATGCTATTGCAACTTCAACCTTATTTGGAGTAGGTGTCAGTCCCATGACCCCGTGACCATAATATGCAAGTGGTCTGATGTAGCATTCTTTGAGCTTGCTTGCCTTTACAGTATTGATTATTCCTTGTGATATTTCATTTTTATTGTACGGCATCTTCATCGAATACATCCTGGCAGACTTGAAGAGTCTCTCTACATGTTCTGGTAATCGAAATATCATTGGGCCTTTTGGGGTGTTATAACATCTAATCCCCTCAAATATTGCAGTTGAATAATGTAACGCATGTGTTAGAACATGTACCTTGGCATTGTTATATGGTACAAGTTTACCATTCATCCATATCTTACTCTGTGTTTTCATATTAATTGGCACAAGTTCTGGTAATTTAAAGAATTGATCAATACTCTAAATTATCATACCTAAAAAGATAACCTGTCTTTAAATTATGCAAAAGCAATAGTATGTCATGCCTTTGTCTGTACTGTCATTTGTCTCAATTGCCTTGTTTGTAATTGGCATTGCAGGAAATGGTTTTGAGATGAGAAAGATTCGTATCTCCTCAAGCAGTGCTGAACCAAAAAATGTCTTTTTAGACAAGCGAAATTTCAAGTGGTATGCATTAATTGGAATTGCCCTTGTACTATGGGCAGTCAATGGTTCCTATAAGTGATCTATATAGATCAGCTCTAAATATTTCCTGATCGTATTGTATATCAGTGCGTGTTTTGGGTAACGCCGGGCTGATTCTAGATAAAGAGGCCCAAGAACAAACCCACTTTGACATTCCTACAGGTATGGACTTGTAGGGGTCAAATGTTTATACTATTGATATTTTCAAAAGATAGAAATCCAAGTAGGTTATCTGAAAATATGTCATGGTTGCAAGAAAAACCGGAAAACACAAGCGAAAAGCAGATCAGCGTGCTGCTCGAAGAAAAAGGAAAAAGTAAATTATAATTCTAAAACTTACTATTTACCTAGACGAACTTTATTTTTGATCTTTCAGCATGCACTGCTCGTATTGCCTTTTCGATGTTATCTCCACTGTCTTCTGTTACAATAATTATACGTGATGTCTCTTCTTGCGCATCCATGTTTAGTATGTTCAGTCCAGCTTCTCCTATTCTAGAGCTTGCCTTTGACGCAACCTGCTGTACTCTCCACATCTCATCTCCTATCAAAGTGATTACTCCTCTGTTGTATGTAATTGATGCAAGAGAGTCAAACCCTAGAATATATCGCTCATTGCGTTTGACATAATCTCCATCTAAAAATAATATCCTAGTAAATTCAATGTCATCTCTTGTAAATGGAGAAAGTACTACAAATTCGCTGTATCTTCTGTCCTTGTCAAGTGAATTAAAGAGACGCTCAGCAGACTCTTTTTCAATTCTTACTATGGCACAATTTTTCTTTCCTGTTACTATCTTGAGTGGGTGACCGTTTTTCTGACCTGGATTGCGTTCTATCTTTGTAATTTTTTCAGGCTTTCCCATGTCTGTAATTATTATTGGCATATCAACACCATTTTCAACAATTTCCTTTATTGCAATTGGATCAAGAATCTTCATACCAAACATCCCTGCGATTCTTGCCTCGTTGTATGACAGGCTGGTAATGCTTTCTAGTTCTTCTTTTACAACTCTTGGATCTGCAGACAAGACTGCACTATCTTTTTCAAAATCAATCCTGATATCATATTTTTTACTAAACAAAATGCCAAGATCTGCAGCAGTCCTGTCAGAACCTCCCCTTTCATATGTAGTTTCAAGCCCATCCACAGTCTTGCCAATGAATCCTCCTATTGACAAGACATCATTTTGCTCAAGTAATTTCTCAGTGTCATTCAATCTTTCTGTTGATTCTCTGGCAAGAAAGTTTGCAGACTCCAAGTTGTTATCAGTAATTATGGGCCATGTGTCAAATGGTATGACATTTGATTTTATTGCAGAGCTCTGTATTACATAGTTCATCACATGTGACATTAATATCTCGCCAGAATATGCAAGAAGTCTTGCCCTAGTTTCATTTGCAAACTCTCTTTTCTGTATTATCTCAGACAAGACTGACTCTACTTTATTCAAGAAGGAATTGATAGTATCATCACATTTGCCCTGTAATTTCTTGTCGACCAACTCAACTATCTTTTGATATGGTTTTTTTATTGCCTCAACATCTGTCTTTTCCCCCTTTTCCGCATTTCGTCCTATCTCCAGTGCAATGTCTGTAAGTGATCTTTGTTTACCATTATACACAGTAAGTGGAGCAGAAAAGACTGCAATTACTTTCGAGTCTTTTTTTAACTCATTTATTCTCTTGATTATGGTTGGTATCAGTACGCCGTCTACACCCACTGCACTACCGCCAAATTTTGAAACAACCAGTTTTACCAAAACTTTGTTAACTGATGTCAAGTCCTTCTATAAAGTATTTGATAGACATAAAAGCAGATTTTCTTGTATTATGTCATAATTAATTTTCTTATCATTTCTGCTGCCTTTCTTGCCCCATCAAAGGGTTTGGGCTCTCTCTTTTGGTTTATCTTTTCTAAAATTATTCTATCAAGATGTAATACATCATCATATGCGTATCCAAGTTCTCTGGCATTGTCCTCTTGTTCAAAGTGCCCCTTTATTGGAATGAATATCCCGGGAGTTCCATAATGTCTTGCCTCATCAATTGTTGATTTGCCTGCAAGAGATACTACTAGGTCCGCAGCAAATATTATCTCATGCAAGTTATTGACAAAACCCAGATTCCTAATTCCTGTACTGTTGATGTCAAGAGATGGTCCTGATACTATGACAAGATCTGCTTCTGACTTTATTCTGGAATGTGCTTCTATTGTTTTTTCTATCAAAAATCTTCCAGAATCCGTTCCTCCAATGCTTACAACAATTGTTTTTCTTGTAAATCCAAATTTTTCTCGTATCTGTTCTCGTGACTGGATTGTATCCCGCACAATAGGTCCAACACACACCATGTTATCCTGATTATCCCCCGTCTCTGGCAATATGACAAGATCGCACTTTTGGATTATTTCTTTCATTGATTTGTTCATTTTTTTCTCAATTAAAGAGCCAATCCCACTTGCAAATCTTGTTTCAAGTATGTCTGTTACCAAAATTGTCTTTAATCTCTTTTCTTGCGCTACTACAAGTGATG
>JAGWGS010000142.1 GCA_028867235.1 Nitrososphaerota archaeon
TCAAGACAGGTCCAGATACTATCAACAGAAGGTATGATGACTCATGCTAAAAATTCCTCTTCAAAGCAATTTGTTGTTGCTACAGAAACTGGAATTTTATACCGAATGCAAAAGCAAAATCCAGACAAACAATTCATACCCATGTCAGAAAACGCAGTCTGCAAGTACATGAAGATGATTACCATTGATAAGGTGTTATCATCACTCCAAGAAAACAAGTATCAAGTCAAGGTACCAAGAAACATTGCAGAAAAGGCGCATCTTGCAATAGATAGAATGCTTGCAATCAATTAACTTCTAAGCTTAGATCAAGACCTGTCACAGAACTTGTGAGTCTTCCAATTGATATCATGTCAACTCCTGCTTTGGCGTACTTTGATACATTAGAGTAGTCAATCCCGCCTGATGCTTCTATCTTTACCTTCTTTCTAAGATTCAACTCTTTTAATTTTGATATGACTTTTTTGATATCATCTGGTGCCATGTTGTCAAGCATAATTATTGACGCACCGTACCTGGCAGCAGTTATTGCATCTTCTAGATTCTCAACTTCCACCTCAAACTTTTTGTGTTTTTTTGCCGCACTTTTTACCAACTCTACAAACGAATCTGATGCTGCAATGTGATTGTCCTTAATCATGACCATCTCATCAAGTGTCATTCTATAATTGTGACCTCCACCTATTGCAACTGCATCCTTGTCAAAGATTCGCAGGCCCGGGGCTGTCTTTCTTGTAGAGTACAAGGCAGTCTTTGGATTTGCAACACGAATCTTTTTTGCATACATGTTTGTCTGGGTTGCAATTCCACTCATCCTTGACATTAAATTTAATGCCGTTCTCTCACAGGATAGTACCGAATATGCATCACCTGATATTGTGAGTATCTTTTGATTCCCAGATATTGCCTGCCCATCTTTTTTGTGTATTGTAACTGAACATCCTCTTGACCTGAAGATGTATGCTGCATACTTGACTCCTGCAATTATGCCATGCTGCCTTGATATTATGGTGCCAGTAATTTTTTTTCGTGGCAGTAACTTGCTTGTGATATCTCCTGAACCAATATCTTCAGCAAGAAATTTTTCTAGATAATATTTTACACTTTGCAACCTAAGTTACCTTGAGTGCATACTTGCCTTTCTCTTTTATTCCAAGAGATTTTGCAACAACAGAATTTTCTGGGTCTACAACAAGAACAGAACTTGACCAGTCTGGACTGAGATCAGATGACTTGCATATTGGACATACTTTACCAACTGTAACAAATTTACATTTGCGACAAGCAAGCTCTCGTACCATTTCTTATCACTTGGTCTCCGATGCTTTTGCTTTTTCAGCACCTGATGATGGCGCCTTGGGTTTTTTTACCTCGGCTGCAGCTGCGGCAGCAGGATTCTTACTCTTTTTGATTTCTTCCTCAATCCATTCATCTGCACCAAGGAATGGCTGTCTACAAGTAATACCAACTTTCATAGCTGCTGTCTTGCCAATTGATACGGCAGTGATTCTTGCACGTAGTGTAGTTCCAATCTTCATTGTTCTTCCACTCTGGTTTGCCAAGATCATGCCTGACTTGACATCGCTCTTTAGATAATCATCCATTATTTGTGACAAGTGTAACAATGCATCTGTTGCACCAATTCTTACAAATGCTCCAAAGTCTGTAATCTCGACAATCTCTCCTCGAACAATCTCTTGGAGCTTTGGTGAGAATGTTAATGCTGTAAATTCTACTCTATGATAAGTTCCACCATCTCCTGCAATGACCTTGCCCATCTTTTCGACCTTGGTCTCAAGTATCATGATGACATAACCCAATTCTGGGTTTATCATACTCTCATACTTTTCACGTAAAATCGTAATGGCTGCCTTTTTGAGGGATTCACCAAACAGTTTAGGCGGTATTCTAACTACATCCGTAAGGGTAGATATAGAAAACATTCAAAAATGAACATTAAAATTGAATTTATGAATCTTTTGATGACTTGACTGCTTTTTTCGTTTATGTTTAAATAGCGTATTTGAGATTTTTTATTTTATGGTGACAGTTGATCAAGTATTATCTACACTTGGTACTGTAATCGATCCAGATCTCAAAAAAGATATCGTCTCAATGGGAATGATAAAAGATGTCGAGATAAATGGAAGTGATCTAAAATTCACACTAGAGCTTACAACTCCTGCATGTCCGTTCAATGACCAAATTGAACAAGATGTACGAGCTGCAATTGCAAAAATAAAAGATGTCTCAAAATTTGATCTCAAAGTTACAGCCAAAGTAATGGAAGGACGTTCACTTAGCATGGACGAGATGTTGCCAACTGTGAAAAACATCATTGGTGTTGCAAGTGGAAAAGGTGGAGTAGGAAAAACAACTGTCTCTGTTAACCTGGCACTTGCACTTGCACAGACTGGCGCCAAAGTTGGGTTGCTTGATGCTGATATCTATGGGCCAAGTGTTCCACTGATGCTTGGCATGGGAAAATCTGCAATGGAAGTTGACAATAATAAATTACAGCCTGCTGAATCACATGGACTCAAAGTTGTCTCGTTTGGTTTTTTTGCAGACCAGGCACACCAGGCTGCAATATATCGTGGCCCTATAATATCTGGAATACTAAAACAATTCCTAGTTGATACCAACTGGTCTGATCTTGATTATTTGATTGTAGACTTGCCTCCAGGAACTGGTGACATTCCACTCACACTTGCACAAACAATACCAATTACCGGTATTGTTGTAGTTACAACTCCGCAAGAAGTTGCAAGCAATATTGCAGTCAAGGCATTTGGAATGTTCCAAAAACTAAACATCCCAATAATGGGAGTAATAGAAAACATGAGCTATTTTGTATGTCCTAATTGTACTTCAAAGCATTACATCTTTGGAAAGGAAGGTGCCAAGAAGATGAGTGAAACACACAACTTGACATTTTTGGGCGAGATTCCTCTAAATCCTGGTATCATGGAGGGCTCTGACAGTGGACGACCAGTGCTTGTATCTGATCCAAACTCTACAATGTCACAATCATTTATGGCTGTGGCAAAAAACGTCGCCGCAAGATGCAGTGTGCTTGCATCCCAATTAGGCGATGAGATGAAAGATGCTGCAGCTAACTAAAAATAGTTGAGAACAAAGATTACCTTGTGCACCT
>JAGWGS010000143.1 GCA_028867235.1 Nitrososphaerota archaeon
TGGAACGAAAAAGTTGTATTCGCTGTATCCTTTCTTGCATTCTTCTATGACCTTGTCAAGCTCAGAGAGTATCCACTTGTCAGAGGCACTTAGAGTTCCGGACTTTATGATTGGAAATCCTGAAAGAAATCTAGAAACATTCCAAAGTTTGCTGAGGAATTTCTTTGTAGTTTCTATCTTTTGTTCAGAGCATCTAAAGTCATATCCTAAATTTATCTCACTTGCACTCCAAAACCTAAACGTATCAGCTCCAAATTTCTGGATGACTGGGAGGGGATCAATGACATTTCCTTTACTCTTGCTCATCTTTGCACCATGCTCATCTACACCATAACCCATTATCCATGCATCAGTCCATGGGGTCTTTCCTGTGAGTTGCTCACATCGCAGTATTGTGTAGTAAAGCCATGTACGTACGATGTCTTTTGATTGGGGCCTGATTGTAGTAGGATAGGTCTTTTTGAAAAATTCTTCATCTTGCTTGTATTTTGTTATGTATAGGGGGGATACACTAGAGTCCATCCAGGTGTCAAAGGTACGATGCTCTCCTACAAATTCTGTGGAATCACACTTGGTACACTTTGATATGGGACTTGGGTCCTTCCATGGTTTGTAATATCTTCCAGGCTCTGGAACGTGTGGTTCATTACATTTTTTGCAATACCAGATGGGTATCTCAGTTCCATAGAATCTTCTTCTTGATATGGGCCAGTCAATTGAGATTGATTCTAGCCAGTTCATGAGAATTTGTTTGTGCATTGATGGATGAAAATCAATTTTTGATCCCAATTCCTTTATCTTTTCAACAGAGTCTTTTTGTTTCAAATAATATTCTTCCATTGAAATGATTTCTATTGCAGTCTTGCTTCTCTCAGATATTGGGGTACGATGGTTTATGTTTTCTATTTTTTCTACAAAACCTTGGTTTTGAAGATCTTCAATTATTTTCTCTCTTGCTTGTTTTACTTTTAGTCCTGCATATGGTCCTGCTACTTCTTTCATTCTACCATTCATTCCAACCGCAGCAATCTCTTCTAGTCTCAAATCTCGGAATAGAGCAACGTCATTCTGATCACCATAACTACATACCATCACTGCACCAGAACCAAATTCTTTTTCAGCAGATGGATGCGTTCTTATCTCAACTTCTCTGTCTACAAGTGGAATTCTCACTTTATGTCCAATAACATCTGTGTATCTTTCATCGTCTGGATTTACAATTACTGTTTGACATGCACATAATAATTCCGGCCTTGTACTTGCAATGATTATAGTTCTGTCAGATTCTTTTATCTTGAATTTCATGTGCACAAGTTTTGTTGGAATCTCCTCATAGGTTATCTCTGCATCAGCGATGGTGGTGCCGGTGACCCAGTCATAGTTATTGGGCCTGTTTGCAAGATAAATCTGACCCTTCTTCCACATCTCTATGAATGTAGACTGGGTGAGTGTACGATATTTTTCCGAATCTGTTCTATAATATTCTGCAAAATTACCGCTAAGGCCAAGGCTCTTCATTATTTGTATCATTTCTGCCTCAAGATCATCTAATGCAGTTGCACAAAGTTTCAAAAATTCTCCTCTTTCTGTCTCATGCATTCTTATGTTGTATTTTTTTTCTGTGTACATCTCCACAGGCAAACCGTTTCGGTCTATTCCAATTGGAAACAAGACATTTTTGCCAAACATTCTTGCGGTCCTTGCAATCATATCTATCTGGGCATAATGAGATGCGGCACCAATGTGCCACGGTCTTCCGGATGGATATGGAGGGGGAGTGTCAATTACAAAGACATCTCCTTCTGCCTTGAAATCGTAAATGTGAGATTCATCCCATTGTTTTAGTATCTGTTTTTCAATCTCTGGATTCCATGCGGTCTCCTTGATAGTTGGTTCCATGTCTAGATCTTTGATATTTGTGATATTATGTGGGCTCCCTTGTTATAGCCCTCGTAGATGTAAACGCCCACTGCCTCGATATTTTTTGGCATCTTTGGAACTAGTAGTTTTATTAATTCAGTAGACAAATTCTCAACAGTTGCTTCTCCTTTCAAAAGATATGTTGTATGTTTTGGAACTTGAAGATCAAATTTTCCCTTTGGTCCATCAAATGCAATTCTGTAATGATCACCTTCTTCTTTGATTAGGTATTTCTCATTTATGAAAAACTTGTGATCTAAAATTGAGATTACTTCTTTAATTATTTTTTTAGCATCACCAAAATCCATCAATAGGTTATTTTTCATTTCACCTACCAGTTCTACTGTTACTGAAGATGTATGTCCATGTAAAATGGAACATTTTTCCACCAAAGGAAGTATGTGGGCATAGTCAAATGCAAATGACTGGTCCTCCATGAATATGGAACCTGTCTGCACCTCCTGGGTCTTGTATAAAATAATGTCTTGAAGTTCTGATAGTCTTGCTGAAAATTTTGGATGTCCAAGTGCAATTACTTTTGTATCAGATAATTCCTGTTTGAGTTCCTTGTATTTTGATATGTCTGATTCTACATCTATTACTTCAATTATTCCCTTGTCTGTCTTAAAATCAACTTTTATTTTTTTTCCATTTTTTAATGTTATATCATAATCATATTGATATTCTATCTGCAAAAACTCTAACATCTGAGCTATTGAAAGTTCAGTTCTGCTTCTTAGCAAATTCCCTTTACCGTCTATATACTTAAAATCAGAATCCAAAATTGTAGAGCCTGTTGACATTTGAAAAAATGTGCCCAGTCCGTATATAAATTCTGTACAGGTCTTGTATTGTTTCTGGTTAGTCTTTTAGCAAATCCAAAGTCTTTGCAAGAGAAACATCATTTTGAGTTATACCGCCTGCATCATGGGTCACCAGGTCAATTGATATCTTGTTGTATACGTTAAACCACTCTGGATGATGATTCATCTTTTCTATGTGTATTGCAGCCTTGGACATGAAACCAAAGGCATCAATAAAATCGTCAAAAATGTAGTCTTTGTGAAGTTTTCCGTTTACAACGCTCCATCCTTGCAATCTTGACAGCTCTGATTTTATCTGTTCTTCTGAAAGTCTCTGCATTGCTATTTTTTTGCATAATCCTATATTTAACTCTCAGAGTGAATTGATTG
>JAGWGS010000144.1 GCA_028867235.1 Nitrososphaerota archaeon
TTAGACCCAACTTTTCAATTTTATTTACTATAACATTTATTGAAAAACTTTGTTTTAGGTATAATCAATTCCCGTACTAGAATCACAAATTTTCTATTGGTTGTCTTATAGTCAGGATTTTTTCTAGACAGTAGAGAATAAGCCTCGAGCGGGATTCGATCCCGCGGCCTAACGCTTACGAGGCGTTCGCTCTACCAGGCTGAGCTATCGAGGCAGTGGTTCGCAATGTAATCAGAGTTTATAAAAAGCCTTTGTGCTTTGCGATCATTGAAGGTATCAATTTCTGGAGTTCGAGGAATTTTTGGAACTGACCTCAAGCTGGAAGATGTAATTTACTATTGCAAAAATTTTTCACATCTTGTCAAATCAAAAAAGTGTATAGTTGGAAGAGATACAAGACCATCAAGTCAGATAGTTACAAATGTTGCAGTTGCCTCGCTTTTAGAAAGAGGAATTGATGTTTATGATATTGGTGTATCTCCAACTCCTGTAATATTTAGAGAAGCAAGAAAGTATGGGAGTGGTCTTATTATCACATCTTCTCACAACCCCTTGGAATGGAATGGTCTCAAGTTCATCCTAGATGGAAGAGGTATAAACGAGTCAGAACTTGAATACCTTACAAGGCAGGACAAATTTGAGAATAATGGGATAGGAAAAGAAATAGCTGTAGATTCTAGGTATATCGACGAGGCATCAAAGGTAATTGGTAATGTAAAAGGTTCACCCAAGATAACAATTGATGTAGGAGGGGGTGCAGCATTTGATGTTGCACCAAGGCTTTTGAAGAGATTAGGATGTAGGACAAGTGTAATCAACGGTACTCCAGGTAACTCTACAAGAGGTCCAGACCCAACAAGTGATAGATTAACATCTCTAGTACATGCATCAAGGGCAGGACTTGGTTTTGCATTTGATCTTGATGGAGACAGATTAGTTGTAGTAAAAGATGGCAAGAAACAATCTCCAGATGTTACACTTGGCTTGGGTGTTGCAGGTGCACTTGAGAAAGGTTACAAAAAATTTGTTCTCAGCATAGATACAAGTGTTTCAATTGAAAAATTTATCAAAAATGAAGGTGGCAAGGTCAACAGATCAAAAGTCGGAGAGGCAAATGTCGTGGACATGATGTTAAAGACAAGATCTCAGGCAGGAGGAGAAGGAAGTAGTGCAGGATTTATTCTACCAGAATTTAACATGTGTAGAGACGGAATTCTTACAAGCGGTCTTATTGCATCAATGGCCGGTACAAGACAATTCGATGAAATTAACAACTTTATGGAAGGATATCATCAGGTGAGAACCAAAGTAAGTGTAGATTCCAAATTGCACAAAAAGACACTAGAGACATTTTTGAAGAAAATGAAAAAACAAGCAAGCCAAATAATAACAATTGATGGAATAAAATCCATAATAGATGAGGATAGTTGGGTCTTGGTTAGACAGTCAAACACAGAGCACATAATCAGAGTTTCAGCAGAATCAAACAACCCGGACAAGGTAAGACAGATAGAAAAACAAACATCCAAGATGGTCAGGCAGAGCTATGAAGAATCCAGATGAGACAGAAATAATCAAGATATTTCAGGATTCATTTGGGAAAAAAAGACATTTTCAGGCAGATGACATAGAGATAGTAAAAATTGGACATGCCAAGTTTGTTGTAAAATCAGACATGCTTGTACAGAGCACTGATGTTCCTCCAGGTATGAAACTTGATCAAGTTGCAAGAAAGAGTATCGTGTCATGTGTAAGTGACTTGGCCTGTAAGGGTATAAGACCCAGATTTGCAACAATTGCGCTTGGAATACCATATGGATTTACAAAAAAAGAGGCATCCAAACTGGCAAAAGGATTTCAAAAAGCGGCAAAAGAATTTGATTTTAAGATAATTGGCGGGGACACAAATCAAGCAAAGGAGATCATAATAGAGGTCTCTATGTTTGGAGCAGCCAACAAAAAGATGCCATCAAGGTCAGGTGCAAATATAGGAGATATCATAATTACATCAGGCCCATTTGGGTATGCATCATCAGGACTCAGAATTGTACTTCAAGGTTTCAAGTCTGATTCTAACAGTATCAAAAAATTCAAGGATGCAGTATTTAGACCAAGACCCAGATTAGACTTTGGGCTTTTGGTTGCAAGATATTTTTCATCTTCCATGGACTCTAGTGACGGATTGTCAACAACACTTGATGACATGAGCAGACAAAGCAAGAAGAGATTTGTCATCACAAATTTGCCAACAACTAGTCAAGTAACCAAGTTTGCACTACAAAACAAGTCTAGTCTTCACAAACTGGTATTTTGTGGAGGAGAAGAATATGAAATTGTATCAACTGTTCATCCAGAAAACCTATCAAAAGTCAGAAAGATTGCAAAAAAAACTGGTACCCCCATCTATGAGATAGGCCATGTTGAATCTGGAAGTGGGATGATATTTGTAGAGAATGGTAAAACTAGCAAGATCAAGAGATGTGGCTGGACACATCTTAGATCCTAATGTTTAGTCAACTGCAATACAGTGGTCTAAGTAATTGTAATCTTTTTTGTAACCTCTTTTCCAAACCATATGTGGATATAATACGTACCAGTTTGATTAATAGATAAATAACCTAATTCTGGATTTCCAAATTTCATCTCTCCTTCTGCGTGGTGAAGTGTCAAGTCTAGCGGACATGGAACAGTGATTTCTTTACTCTTCCACACAGTTTGATTAGTCTGATTCATAACCCATACGCTTGGCTCGGTACAATCGCCAATCATTTCGTTGAATTTTACTTGAAAATTAATTATCTCTCCTACTGCATATGAATCTCGGAGTCCTGCTATCTCGAGTGGGCTTGAAGGGTCAAACCCCCAATCTCTCTCAATTAGTTTTTGAGCAGTATCAGGTTTTACACAGAAAGAAGAACCGTCTTCTGCTTTCAATACAGATACAAATCCTGTGTTACATACCGATTCGCCTGTAACTGTAACCACAGGTTCTGTGTTACATCCATTTAGCATACTAAATGCAGGTCCTATCTCTGGTAAGTTAAGTATGGGAGAGAGTTTGTAGGTTCCCGGTTGCAATGCTTTGATTGTCATGGA
>JAGWGS010000145.1 GCA_028867235.1 Nitrososphaerota archaeon
CCAATATCTTGGAATTACATATTTGTGTAACCACTAGTTTGAAAAGTAATACAGAATAACTAGGCAGACAGTAATTCTGAAAGTTTTATCTCAAATCCTGATACTGGTGTGCGTAGTTTGAAATTGTCAGAGATTTTCGGACTGATTTCTCCTATTGTGCCAATCTCTTTTCCAGATATCATAATTTTGCCTGTTCTTCCCTCTACAAACATTGGTTCTTTTTGTGCCATAGTTTTACATGAAAGATCAAAACTTGTTTTAAAGAGAGATTGTAAAACCGACTTTATCTCAGTAAAGTTGACGTCTTTGTGTGCACTAAGGCAAGCCATGTGCATCACCTCTTGTATCTGTGAGCCCTTTTCAAATACAGTCCCTATTTCAAATATCTTTTGAGGATACGATTCATGAATATTTCTTGACAGCACTTCTATCATTTCCGGAATTAGCATATCACGAAGAATTATGTGTTCTTGACTTTTTGAATCAGCCACAGATATCATCTTTGTAGAATCTCTTGAAGTTTTTTCATATAGAGATTCTTTGCTAGTTAGTTCAAAGTTCATCACTTCAGTATATCCAAGGCCTATCATAACTGAACGAATTGTTTCAAGCGTTTTTGTGATATGATTTCTTTCACCAGCAGAAAACGAAGCCGGCATGGTAGGAGTAAGGTTTTGTATCCCATAACCAAGTGCTACTTCTTCAACTAGATCCATTTCTCCAAAAATATCTGTTCTATATCTTGGAATGGTACATGCAATTTTTTTACCTTTGATCTTTGCATCAAGTCTGCTCTTTCGAAGAGATTGTACAATCAATGAATTAGTCATTTCAATTCCAAGGGTCTTTTGCACCAACATAGGATCAAGATTCAAGTTTCGCGGTTGTAATGCAGGAGTAGCATTATTTTTTCCAGTTATTTTTACCGAGAAGAGTTGGAATCCAGCTGTTTGTAATGCATTTGCAATAACAGCAAGAACCCCTTCTGCAGTATTTTTGTCAGTTGCAGTAACTTCTACAAGAAGATTACGAGTTTTTGTATTCATTTGTGTTAATTTTGAATTGATTATAGGAGGAAGTGATACAGTGTTTCCATCAGAATCAAGTATGACAGGTACATGTTTGCATCCGTCAAGTATGTGATGATATTTTTTTCCAGTCTCTGTTTTTTCAAGTATTTCTGATACGGTCATTACAGTATCAACCTCAAGCGGTACAAAACTATGATTTTTTTTCACAGTTTTGTAATACAGCGGAAATTTTATTTTTTCAAGATCATGTATGCCAATTGATGCCTTTTTCCTTCTCCTTCCAAGCCCATTATGCAGGTCTTCCTGCATTGTTAGGATTTGTCTTATTGTTTCATCATCAAGTTTACCATTTCGTGCTTCAATAGCTGTTACAAATGGTCTTATCTTGGACACTGAAGAATCAGATTTTATCATGTTTTTTCCATTTTTTATTTTCAACACAGGCATTCCAAGTTTTATTCCAAGCAATCCCTGAAGGCCAGTAATTATTCCATAATCAGTAGAATAATCAGGTCTATTGGGACTATATTCTACATTGACGTGATCATTTGTCTCCTCTTCTATATCAAGGCCGACAAATGGTAAAGTACCTACAATTTTATTTTTAGGAACACTCTTGCCTAGGATTTTTTTTATCCTATCAAAGTGCAATGTGACTACGGGCATTTTGGTACACTCCTCAACCAGCCAAATTTATTTTCATACAAGTCACGAACATCTTGTAATCCAAATCTCAACATTGCGATTCTTTCAATTCCTCCACCCCATGCAAGAACTGGGTTTTGTATGCCAAGAGGTTTTGTCACCTCAGGTCTAAATATTCCCATTCCAAATAATTCCACCCACTTGCCAAGTTTTTCATTATATATCATAGACTGTAGAGACGGTTCAGTATATGGGAAAAATGTAGGCCAGAATTTTATTTTCTTTATTCCCATCTTGTGATAAAATTCTGTCTGTAGCCCCATAAGATCTCGTAGTGTGACATTTTTTCCCATCACTACACCTTCAACTTGATGGAATTCTGCAAGATGTTTGTAGCTTAGTTTCTCATTGCGAAATACTCGTCCTATTGAAAACAGTCGTGCTTCATCATATTGTTGATCTGCAAGTTCCCTTATTGTGACGCATGTAGTATGAGTTCTTAGTACTAGTTTTTTTGCTTCTTCGCTCTGCCAGTTGTAATTCCAGCCTTTTTTATGAGATTCTGAGACTTTACGTATCTGATCAGGTTTTGCCACAATTCCTGCTTTGGTATCCTTCAGATAGAAAGTATCTTGCATTTCACGTGCAGGGTGATCCTGGGGTGTAAAGAGTGCATCAAAATTCCAAAAACTTGATTGTATATTGTTTCCTATAATTTCAGAAAATCCAAGACTGACAAATATTTCACGTACTTCATCAATTACATCCCTTAATGGATGACTGCGGGCTGCAAATACTGGCGGAGCATCAGCCTCAACATCAATTGCCCTTGTAGAGTCATGTGTGAGAGAAGCATCAGATATCTGGATAGAGTCAAGATCACTTGGAACAGTTCTTGATGCATCTATTCCTTTTTCAGTAAGACCTACCAAAGTAGATTTTTTTGAGATGATGACAATAAGATCTGGTCTTTTTTTGAGAGAATCTAGTGCATTTTTGTCTAGTTCGCTTGCAGATATCCCTTCAGGAGATTTAGATACAGTTTTGAGAATTTTTTCTTCGGGAGTGACATCATGATATCCTTTTAGCATCATTCTGTTTTCATGAATTTCAATCCATCCGTTCTTCTTTGCATTGGCGATTGCAGGGCTAAATTCATTTTTTAGATAGTTTTTGACATCATTAATTTCACACGAGTATCCATCCACGGATCTTAGGTGGTTTATCAGTTGTCTCTCAGGCAGGCCCTTTTCAATGGCTTCAGGTCCTCTTTTTCCTAGTGTTACTACATTTGTTTCAGATTCTTTTACATCTGTTAGATTTTTGAATTTGAGCCATTCT
>JAGWGS010000146.1 GCA_028867235.1 Nitrososphaerota archaeon
GTAAATATTAGCAGAAATCCTTCACAAGACATATTTATGAAGCCTAGAAAGGAGAATGTCGAATAATGGTTAACAGCATAGAACTTGACCTTTTGATAGTTGGTTCTGGCCTTGCTGGTCTTAGAGCGGCAATTCAAGCAGCAAAAGTCAGTTCAACAATAAAGATTGGGGTTGTGTCAAAACTTCAAGTTATGCGTTCTCATTCTGTATCTGCTGAAGGTGGCACAGCTGCAGTACTATATCCTGAAGAGGGAGATTCTCTAGAATCTCATGTCTATGATACTGTGAAAGGAAGTGACTTTCTTGGGGATCAAGATGTAATTGAAAGACTTGTACAAGAAATGCCCTCTGAAGTATACCAACTTGAGCATTGGGGTATGCCTTGGTCAAGAAGAGAAGACGGAAGAATAGGTCAACGAGCATTTGGAGGCTATAGCTTTAATCGTGCAACATATGCGCAAGATAAAGTTGGATTTTACGAAATGCAGACTTTGTATGATACATGTCAAAAATTTGATAATATTGAATTTTACAATGAGTGGTTTGTTACATCAATAATTCATGATGGTCAACGCTTTTGCGGTATTACTGCAATAGAGATGGCAAGTGGCAACTTTTACATGTTCAAAGCTAAAGCGCTCATAATTGCAACAGGTGGAGCTGGACGTGTATACAGTTTCTCAACATATGCACTAGCTTCTACTCCTGATGGCTTGGACATGGCTTATCGTGCAGGTATGGCACTAAAAGATATGGAATTTGTCCAGTTTCATCCTACTGGAATACTCCCATCAGGAATTTTGATTACAGAAGGTGCAAGAGGAGAAGGTGGATATCTAATCAATAAAAATGGAGAAAGATTCATGAAAAAATATGCTCCAACAAAACTTGAGCTTGCATCAAGAGATGTTGTTTCACGTGCAATGATGACTGAAATAAATGAAGGACGAGGTTTCAAAAACGAGACTGGAGTAGAGTGTCTGAAATTAGATCTAACACATCTTGGTAAAGAGGTATTAATTGGAAAGCTACCTGCAATTAGGGAAATCTCCCTGAAATTCTCTGGTGTAGATCCTATCAATGAGCCAATTGACGTAAGACCTGTATGTCATTACATGATGGGAGGAATTCACACAAATATTGATGGTGCAACAGAAATACAAGGGATATGGGCAGCAGGTGAAGCTGCTTGTAACAGTGTACATGGTGCAAATAGACTGGGTGCAAACTCTACTGCAGAATGTCTTGTGTGGGGAAAAATAACTGGAGAGTTGGCTGCAAAATATGTTCTTGAAGGAAAACTACAACCTCAATTTCCAATACACCTAATTGCAAATGAAGAAAAAAGAATCTATGATGGTATATTCAGAGGAAGTGGAAGTGCAAATCCGTATGAAGTTAGACAAGAATTGACTGACATCATGAACTCAAAAGCATATGTCTTTAGAACAGAAAGTGATCTTGTTGAAGGACTCAAACAAGTACGAAAACTACACCAACAAACTTGGAGACATGTTGATGATAAAGCAAAAGAGTACAATACTAATTTTACAAACGTGATGGAATTAGATTCTATGTTCCGTGTTGCTGAAGTGATTTTGATGGGTGCTATTGCAAGAAAAGAATCTAGGGGGGCTCATGCAAGAGTGGACTATCCTGATAGAGATGATAAGAACTTTTTACACCATACCCTTGTTTATTGTGACACCAAGGAACCTGTTCTAAAGACTCATCCAGTAACTATCACTAAATACAAGCCAGTGGAGAGGAAATACTAGTGGCAGAAAGATTGTCAAACCGTGAAGGCATCAAGGGAATGGCAAATCCGACACGCTATGGAATGGAGCGGGTAGCATATTGGCTTCAGAGATTGACAGGACTTGGGTTACTTGCTTACCTGATAGGTCACATTTATGAAACAAGTACAATCGTAAACGGAAAGATTGCATGGGATAAGATGCTTGAATTTACTCAAACTACGCAAGGCCATCTCTTACTTACCCTTGTAATTGGTATGTGTGTATTTCATACTGCAAATGGTATAAGAGTGATGCTTGGGCACGGAGGTATAGGTGTAGGAAAACCTGGGCAACCAGAATACCCCTACAAGGCGGCATCTCTTAATTACAAGCAACGACTCTGCATCTGGGTCTCAATCGCTCTTGCAGCACTAGCTATGATGTATGGTGCATCAGTACTATTTGGTGAATAAAATGCGAGAAAGTATCATTATGAAAATACATTATGGAACAGCACTAGGAGCTGTGGCACTTGTGGCAGTGCATATTTTGATGAGGATGTCGCAAAAATTTTCTGACTCTTTACAATATCAAAATGTTATTGCAAATTATCATTTCTTACCATATGCATTAATGCTTGAAGCTGTATTGATTCTACTTTCTGTACATGGATTTAATGGTCTTCGAGTAATACTCTTGGAACTAAAACAAGGATCGACATATGAGAAAATGATTAACTATGGTTCTCTTGCTGCCATGGCTGCATTGATTGCTTATGGCTCAAGAACTATATTGATGGCGGGGATGGGAGCTTCGTAGACATGGCAGTTGTAGAAACACAAAAACCATCTGAAGATTCAAAAACTACAAACCAACCAAACACTATTACTCTCAGAATTGCCAGATCAAATCCATCTGAAGGACAAGAAACTTCTTTTGCAGAATTTCAAGTTCCAATACAAAAATGGACAACTGTTCTTGAAGCAATATTGTATGTAAAGCAGCATTTTGATCACTCTGTGGCAGTACGATATTCCTGTAGACAAGCATCATGCGGTTCATGTGGTATGAAAATTAATGGCAAGCCTGCACTAGCTTGCTACACCAAGATCTCAGAATTGAATTCAAATGTGATTACAGTTGAACCAATGAACAACTTTCCAATAATTCGAGATCTCGCAGTTGACTTTAAACAACTAATTTCAAATCACAAAAAAGTAAAACCCTTTATCATAAGGGAGGATTCTGAGGTTACACCTGAATCTAAAGAG
>JAGWGS010000147.1 GCA_028867235.1 Nitrososphaerota archaeon
TACTAGAATGAGATACTCCATACTATCCCCTGAATATAGTCCCTTCAAAACTCTTACCATTTATTGCATTTGTTATTCTCTTTGGATGGTTACCATTTACAAAGAAAACGTCTATTCCATTCTTTGATATGGTAAATGCTTCTTTTATTTTACGAGACATACCTCCAGTTACATCCATCTTTACCTCTGAAGTTGTTGGCATCTCTTTAGTGATTTCATTTAGGAGTCTCTTACTTTTCATGTCTGCATATACTCCATCCACATTAGTAACAAAAATTACCAAACGTGGACATAATAATTTGGAAAGAATTCCCATTATTTTGTCTCCTGATAAAATGTAAAACTTGTTCTTTCCGAACCACATTGCATCTCCATATGAAACTGGTATTAAACCAGTCTTGGCTATTTTGGGAATCTCTTTTATTTTTACTGTGTTTGGTCTATTTCCTATCATGAAATCACTAGGTGGTAAACAATATGGATTCAAACCTGATTCAAAAAATGATTCTAATACAATTCTGTTAAGATCTACCATGGAATTCTTCACTGCTGCAACTCCTTTTGGTTGATGTCTCTGAGGTTTTGTATGCATGTCATACTTGACTGACCAGTAATGCCCAAAAGAACCGCCACCATGCACTATTATGATTGGCTCTTTTACATTTCTGAGACTGGATGCAATTTTTCTTATTGCACTTTTATTGGGAGTTAATGGTTTTTCCTTGTTTGTGATTATTGAACCTCCAAGCTTAATTAGGATCATGATTTTAATCAATGACATATACGGTTTTAAAAAGTATCTCCCTAAAATGACATGTTATATCAAAACTATTCGTATCTTAATCCTGAATGATCTATTCTTGTGATAAAGCAATCTGAAATTTTCTGTAGATTCTCTAGCGTTTTCTTACTATTGTGATCATCTACAAGAGATATTGTACATCCACCACCTCCTGCTCCTGTTATCTTTGCTCCATATGATGTCAATTTTGCTTCTTTGATCATTGAATCTATCTTCTCTGTAGATACTCCTATTTTCTTTAACAATTCGTGATTCTTTGATATCAATAAACCAAGTTCATTGATATTGTTTTTTTCTAGGGCTACAATCGCATTTCTAATTATCTCTTCTTCCTGTTTACATAAATTGCAAAATAGCCTCTCATTTTTTTCTTTGAAATTTTTAACTTGTTGTACAACTTCTTCAGTATTATGAGTTTGACCTGAATTTGATATTATAAAACTCAAATTATTTTCTGATGATATGTTGTGAAACCCAACCTTTCGATCATATAATGCTAATCCACCAAATACTGATATTGTTGCATCTGCCCCCGAATTTTGTTTAAAAATTGTACGTTCTGCCTCTATGGCAATTTTTAATATTTCTTCCCTTGTTGGTTTGCCAAACAAACCGCTTACTGAAGCTGCTACTGCAACACAAGCAGCAGATGACGATCCCAAGCCTACTCCTGTCGGTATTTGGGACTCTAAAACTACCTCGATACCTGTATTTTCATTTCTTTCCTTCATTGTTTTCTGTACTATGTAAAAAAAAGGCTTCATGAATTTTGGTGATATGTTATCTAAATCCTTTAATGCGTCAAGTCCTACGCTTGATTCTCCTAAGGATGATTTTATTTTTATTATTTTTTCATCTATGCGTTGAGATGTAGCGATTATTCTTTTATCTATGGAACATAATATGGCCTGTACCCCATATACTACAAAATGTTCTCCAAAAAGAATAATCTTTCCAGGCGCTGATGCTACTGATTTCATGAAAAAACTATCGATGCGTATCCAACCACTGAGCTTTTATCTCCTGATATGTCTCCACTAGTAGCATATCTGATTAATGTTCCATTGTTTGCTCCAAGCTCTTTACAAGCTATCATGGTGGATGCAATCGCTCCATACCCACAAGCACTGATCTGTTTTTCTTGCAAAATATTATAAAATTTATTTATATTCAATTCTACTATTGTATCTATCAAAGATTTGTCCTTCTTATGTGCTATGTCGTTTGGTTCGTAATGTGTAAAATCTGAAGATCCTATCACTATTGTTTTTTTATTCTTTGCAATTTTTGCTATGCTCTTACCAATCTCTAACGCAGTTTCTAATCTTTGATCAATCAGAATTATTGGTAAAATCTTGAACGTGTGCTGAAATATTTTTTGAAGCATAGGAATTTGTACTTCCAGACAATGATCCTTTGAATGTGCAAAGGAATCTAACTCTATGTGTTGTAACATGTTATTGATTTCTACTGCAGCTTGAGTGTCTACCTCTATGTCTCCCATTGGAGTTCTCCATGTACCTTCTTTCATGGTTGCTATGTTCTGTCCTATTCCCCAGTGATTCGGTCCTATAATTATGACTAGATCTGGTTTTTGTACTGATATTTCATAATAAGAATTTGCAGCTATTGGACCTGAGTATTGATACCCTGCATGAGGACATATGATGCCGATTATTTTTTTATCTGTATGAGAAGGTGGTAATTTTCCTGGTCCATATTTGTGTAAAAAACATTTTTCTATTGTTGTCTCTAATTCTTGCTTGTCTTTTGGGTAGAACATGCCTGCCACAGCAGGTGTCCTTACCTGCATTGTTATTGCCTCTGTGTTCTTATTCTCTGAGGGGGAATTCGTTCTGTCTCTTCTTCTAACTCTTCTTCTGTTATTTTAGTTTCAAAATCGTCTATTTGATATTGCATGGAATCTGCATTTTTTATCTTGCCTTTCTGCAATAATATCTCTCTTGCTAAAAGCCAATATATTGCAGCCAATGATTTTCTTCCTCTGTTGTTTGCTGGTATTACAAGATCTAATTTTGATGTAACATTATCTGTATTGGAAATTCCTATTACTGGAATGCCTGCATTGGTGGCCTCTATTATCGCTTGTTCATCTACCTGTGGATCTGACACAAAAACTAGTTGTGGTTCTATGTAATATGGCAATGATGGATTTGTTAAAGTTCCAGGCATAAACCTTCCA
>JAGWGS010000148.1 GCA_028867235.1 Nitrososphaerota archaeon
CTGTTCAAATACAGTACATAGTCACCGTTAGATTCTCGACATGAATTTAAGGTAAATTTATCCACAGGAGGTACCTTTTGAGCAAGTTTGACCAATTTTATTGAAGCGTCAACATCTGCTTTTGTCAGTGTTCCTTGTTCAAGTTTTGATTCACATTGAGGGCACAAGATCCCATTCATTGCATCAAAATTGCAAATTGGTGTCTTCAAGGAAATCGATTTTTTGCCTGCAAAACTATCAGATAAACCATGCGAAAATAGCGATCAGATAATCACGACAATCACATAATTCAAAACTCAAATGTAGTACCAGATCTTAAGTGATTTTGTGACAACCTTGTCTGTAAAGGATCTAGTGGTCCAATATGTCAACCATGAGAAATTGGTTCATGCGGTAGATCATGTATCGTTTTCATGCAAGGAAAATGAATCAATAGGAATTGCAGGAGAAAGTGGATGTGGAAAAAGTACTTTGGGGCTTGCCATTCTCAAGTCACTGCAGAAAAATGCTAGGGTTAGCGGCCAGATAATTTTCAATGACATACCAATACTTGACATGACTGATTCAGAATTTTCAGAGAAAATCAGATGGAAGCAGATATCCATGATATTTCAGGGTGCTATGAATTCCTTAGATCCCGTATTTACCATAAAAAAGCAATTTGAAGAAATTCTCAAAAAACACAATTTCAAGGGCGACCATCAAAAAACAATAAGCGAGATAATATCATCGGTAGGACTGTCAGACTCGGTTTTGTCCAAGTATCCGCATGAAATCAGTGGCGGCATGAAACAACGAGTCATCATTGCAATGGCATTGATTTTGAAACCAAAAATGGTCATTGCAGACGAGCCTACAACCGCACTTGATGTACTTGTCCAGGCTCAAATAATGGTCTTGCTCAAGAAATTAAAAAAAGACGGACTGTCAATTGTAATGATATCACATGATTTGGGTATCTTGTCTGAGATTGTAGAAAAAATTGGAATCATGTATGCCGGACAGATAGTAGAATTTGGGGATTTGGCACATGTCTACAACAGTCCACAGCATCCATACACAATGGCATTGCTTGAATCCATACCAAAGATAAGCGAATCAGAACAGAAAACGCCGCTAAAGGGTAATCCTCCCAGTCTTGTAGATCCTCCAAGTGGGTGTAGGTTTTATGACCGATGTCCTCATGCGATGGAAAAATGCAAAAAAGATCCTCCAAAAATAGATACATCTTCAGGTTTTGTATCGTGTTGGCTTTATAGCTAAAAATTTCTAGTTGTTATATCGACTTACCTGAGGCCTGTGCCATTGTAGTAAGAGTTGTATATTCTCAAGGCATTGTCCATTGAGACTTGTTGTGCTTGTGCAAGTAGTGCATTTCTGTCTGCGCCGTTTTCATTAGTTGGTGTGCTTGTCAATCCATAGTAGTTTGATTGTAGCAATGCAAGGTGTCTTTCATGAATCTGGTTGAATATCATGACTGCTTTTACTAATGCATAAGCCTCTTGTGGGCTCAAGTTGCGGCCTGGGTGGGTTTGTTCATTTGTAACAGTGTTTGGCTTGTATGTAAACTGTGTTGGGTCTACATATTGGCTCAAGTCTACATATACTTGGTCAAGTGTTGCCAATTTGTTAACGAGTGTTGCTGCTTGTACTTCAGCATCACCCATGTTCTTTGTGATTTGAGTTTGTCTATCATAAGTAGATGTTGAATCAGTTACTGCTCCTGGTTGGAAGTTTGCATAGTCTTGCTGAATCTGGTGTAGTTGATTTACAATGTCATTTGCTTGAGCCAGTGATGATGCTCTTGCAGTGTCAAGCATAGCATTTCTATCTCTTCCTTGTGTATCAGTTGCAGTATCATTAAGACCAAGATAAGAATTTGATTGCAAGTCGGTTAATTGCTTTGCATGAATATTGTCAAATTGAGCAATAGCGTTTTGTAATGAGACTTGTGCTTGAGCTGCTAGATCTCTACCTCTGCTTGTTTCATCAGTCTCTACACTGGTAAGACCAGACCAGTTTTTCTTGGATTCATCCATGTTTGCAAACTGGTAGTATGACATGTATTTTGCCATAGCCTTTTGTTCTGCAGCTTGTTGCCTTGCTGTAATATCAGACCATGGATCATCAGCAAATACTTTGTGATTAATGTAAACTGAACCTGCGCTAAATATCAATCCGGCTATAACTGCGATTGCGAGTAGTTTTGACTTCACGAATCTCCTCATATGGTATACCTTTTAAAACTTTGCGATGATCAGGCTCTTAGATAATGATCGCTTGATATATTTGCGATCATACCATGATTTGATGAATGATCTCCTAATAGTAAAAGATCTCAAAAAATTTTTCGTAAAAAAAGGAGCAAGGGGAACAAAAGAGATCACTCAGGTGGCAGATGGGATCTCATTTGAGATAAAACAAGGAGAGACACTAGTTCTTGCAGGAGAATCAGGTTCTGGAAAGACAAGTATCGCGCGTCTGATACTTGGAGCATTAGAACTAGATTCAGGGCAGATAATTTTTGACGGCACCAAGATAACAAATGATCAGGATTCGTTAAGGAAGATACGACTTGGATGTCAGATGGTCCACCAAGACCCGTATGCATCAATCAATCCAAGAATGACAGTGTTGGATACCATCAAAGAACCTCTTGACATCCATCAAAAAGGAAGCAATGATGAGAGAACCTCGCAAGCACTGCAAGCGCTAAGACAAGTCAAACTTGAACCAGCAGAAGAGATTGCACAAAAATATCCACACATGCTTTCAGGAGGACAAAGACAGAGAGTTGCAATTGCGCGAGCAATTGTGACAAATCCAAAACTTGTCATAGCAGATGAGCCAGTGTCCATGCTTGATGTATCAGTTAGAATCGGCATACTAGAATTGATAAAAGAATTGCAACAAAAATACGGAATATCTTTTCTTTACATAACA
>JAGWGS010000149.1 GCA_028867235.1 Nitrososphaerota archaeon
TTACGGAAATAATTTCATTTGTTTTTATTTATTTGGCATACTACCAGTGGTCGTCATGTTACCACTACTTGTCTTCTCATTTCCATGAGAAGTTGTTCCTGGTGCAACAGAGCCTGCCAAGTCATACATGACATCTTCACCATGTGGAAGAGATCCTACTTTGCCATAACTGACTTTTTGTGATTGCCATATTGCATTTACCCACTTGGTATGTTCTCCTGGTGCACACTTGTGATCACCACAGATTACACTATTACCATAGCTTGCAGTGGATATGTTATCATTCCAAGTGCTTTGAGTCAAAGCACTAGCATGTGGAACAGATGTTGCAGCAAATGATACTAAGAGTACAGATGCTGTTAACAGTAGTACCGCTATTTTATTGGACATTAGTTTTTGTTCGCGATGTGGCATATAAAAGAATTATGATGAAATTATTCATGATAAAAATAACTGTGAACAATACCCAAGTATTACTTGGTATTTGGCATATTGCCAGTCATGTTACTCATGCTACCAGACATCTTCATATTTCCACTTGAGGTTGTAGAGGATGTTGCCATTGAATGCATGATATCTTCACCATGCTGGGCATTTGCAGAGTTACCATAACCTGTTCTTTGTGAATCCCACAAAGCCTTCACCCATTGAGCATGTTCTCCAGGTGCACAGATATGATTACCACATACTTTGCTAATTCCATAGCTTGCTGTGGTATGACTATCATCATACACGGAAAAGTCTCTTTGAATCAAAGCATTTGCTTGTTGAAGGTTAACTGCCAACAAGGATGTCATTAGAACTGATATGGTAAGTAAAAGTAATGCTGTTTTACTAGACATCGGTTTGGTTCCACCAACGGCATATAAAAGATTTATGAATCAAAGTTAATCAAATGATCGTATTTTGACCACATGGAAACAGATATCAATAATTCAACAGGTCATGCTGGCATGACAGTACAGATAGGTGCAAAATCGCCCAATCTCAAGGTCTCAGAATGGGTACAAGGATTACCTACAAACATAGATAAAGAAAAAGACAATGTTGTTTTGGTTGAAGTTTTTCAGGTAAACTGTCCTGGCTGCTTCCTTTATGGAATTCCTCAGGCAATTGAGATTTATAAAAAATACAGAAAAGAAGGAGTGACGGTACTTGGAGTTGCCACAGCGTTTGAGGATTTTGACAAAAATACATTAGAAAATTTACGATTACTACTTACCACAGGCGAAGTAATTGGCGAGACATTGAACGCATTTGGTCAATACGGTCAACTTGTAGACAAGAATAAGATTCCATACAAAATTCCATTCCCGGTTGCAATGGACATGCTCAAAAAAGAAGATAATCCTACAAGTAAAATTGATGAAATAATTAATGCAAACGTACCAGGTTACGAATCATACAGTCAGAGTCAGAAGTTAGAAATTATTGAAAGAGTAAAACAATATCTAAAAAATAAAGAATATTCTGCTCAGACATTTGAAGAATTTGCACTAAGAGGAACACCGTCATCCATACTCATAGACAAAAATGGAATTCTCCGAGATGTATCATTTGGTACCAATGATTTTCTTGAAGAAAGCATAAAGAAACTGTTAAGCGAATAACGTTTTAGAGTGACAATTCAGAAGAATCATTTAGGCATGTATACCACACTTAATGAAACTAATCTTGACAAGATAGTAATTTTATTAAAATCTCATCAATCCGAATTTTTATCTGGAGAAAAACTAAGTCAGATACTTCAACTCAGTAGAACTGCAGTCTGGAAGAATATCAAAAAATTACAATCATTAGGATATAAAATAGAATCCAAGCCAAAGACAGGATACAGATTACATTCAAGATCTAAACGTTTGCTACCATGGGAAATCTCAGATGGACTGCAGACCGACATCATAGGAAGAAAGATTTACTATTTTGATACAATTGATTCTACACAGAATTTTGCTCTGAAATTATCTGAACGGTCTCATGAAAATGGTTCTGTAGTAATAGCAAGAAAACAAACAAGAGGAAGAGGGAGATTAAATCGAAAGTGGGTTTCACCAAGCGGTGGGATATGGTTATCAATATTGTTGAAACCAAATTTTGATTCATCACATACATCATTATTTCCCATGGCCACATCTCTTGCTCTTTCTATTGCAATTGAAAAAATATTGAAAATAAATACACATCTCAAATGGCCAAATGATTTGACCATAAATGATAAAAAAGTAGCAGGCATACTAATTGACGCATCAATCGAATCAAATAAAATCGAATATTTGATAATAGGAGTTGGAATTAACTTCCAAGTAAAACCATCCACAATAACAAGACAAATTAAAAATCAAAATTATGGGGTGGCAACGCTAGTGGAAAAAAAAAATAATAGTCAAGTAAAACTGGTACAACAGTTCCTACTGGAATTAGAGCACGTGTACAATCAGATAATGTTAGGTCATGTCAGCAGCATTCAACAAAAATGGAGCAAACGATCGTCTACCCTCGGAAAAAACATTACAGCCACAACAACCACCGAAGTTCTCAGAGGAAAAGCGATCGGAATTGACAAGGCGGGTGCGTTAATTTTATCAAAAGGTGGCAAGATTCAAAAATTACTAGCGGCCGACATATCATACAAAACATAGATTATTTGTGAGAGATCAGTATAAGGCTAGTACCTATTAGAATTCCTGCCATTATCTCCATCCAATGTGGAAAAAGTAGTCTTCGCAAAAGTGTTTCAGCTGATTGTTTCATGTGAGTCATCCATAACTCAGCATAATAGTGTTTTATCAGCTCTAGTCATTAAAATTCAGCTAGTTTTCTTGACAAATTGTTAGGAACACAATATGAAAAACAGTGAATTTAATTAAATATCAGATTCCCACTATGTAATGAATATTTGCTGGGCAAACACAAATAGCTTTAACGAAGC
>JAGWGS010000014.1 GCA_028867235.1 Nitrososphaerota archaeon
CAAATCTATACTACGTATCAGAGCACGAGATTATACAATTTCCAAAATTCATCTAACTTTTTTCAATATTTTGGAAAGAGTTATTAGAGCCAGAAGGGTATGTTAAACAAAAATTGACGGAAATAGGTGTTGAACTTTTCTCTGTCGTTTCAATAAAAAGATGATGAATAAATTTGACCACGTTTGAAGAACTAGGACTAAAAGGTACCATACTTACTGCTCTAAATGAAATAGGTTTTCGCGAACCATTTCCAATACAAGCAGGTGCAATTCCAGTGCTGATGTCAGGACAGGATGTCATAGGACAAGCACACACAGGAACAGGAAAGACTGCAGCATTCTCATTACCAATAATACAAAATGTAACTCCAAGGGGTGGAGTGCAAGCACTAATCATTGCACCAACAAGAGAGCTTGCAGTGCAAATCTCTGATGAGATAACAAAATTCTCAAGACATTCTGGAATTCGAAATGTAACAATCTATGGAGGCCAGAGCATGAATGTGCAGCTACAAGAGTTGTCAAGGGGTGTAGAAATTGTTGTTGCCACCCCAGGACGTCTAATTGATCACATCAAACGCGGCTCAATTAAACTACAAAAAATCAAGTGGGTCGTGCTTGATGAGGCAGATACCATGCTTGACATGGGATTCATTGAAGATATTAAATTTGTACTGGACCTTGTACCAGAGGATCACATTAACGCATTATTCTCTGCCACCATGCCTGCAGGAATCCTAATGCTTGCAGAAAAGTACATGAAAAACCCACAAAAAATATTTATTGATTCTGATGACCTCAGTGGCGAAGGAATTGAACAAGCATTTCTTGTAATAAAAGACAGAGAAAAGACTGACTATTTGTTCAAATTCATCAAGGAAAATGGTGCAGGACAAACAATTGTATTTTGTTCTACAAAAGACAGAACAAGGCGAGTTGCACACGAGCTTGAACATGCAAGATTTAATGCAGTATCAATCCAAGGAGACATGTCCCAATTTAGACGAGATAAGGCAATGTATTTATTCAAAAAAGGCAAGGCAGACATTCTTGTTGCTACTGATGTGGCAGCTCGAGGAATTGATGTACCAAAAGTTGCACTTGTGATAAATTATGATGTTCCAAACCAAGACATGGTATATTTCCATAGAATCGGAAGAACCGCTCGTGCAGGAGAAAAGGGCAGAGCAATTACACTTGTATCATATTCATCGATAGGTGATTTCAAGGCAATATCGAACCAAACAAAGGTCCAGATGAAGGACCTCAACAAGGAACTTGGAATCGAGGTCAATATCCCAGATCCGCTAAAAAGAGAAGTCCATGCAAGACGAAGCTTTGGCAGACCAGGTGGAGGATATAGATCTGGTGGAGGATACGGCAGATCCGGAGGTTATGGAAGAGGTGGAGACAGACGAGACCGACGAAGATCTGGAGATAGAAACTATTACGGATTACGAAGCCGCTGGTAAAAATAACCGTTCAATATATTTAGGGATTCGAGATTTTATATCTCATGGATAAAGCAAAACCTGTAAATTCAAATAACTGGGAAAAAGAAGTTATTGCTTCTCCGATTCCTGTGTTTGTAGATTTCTGGGCTGAATGGTGTGGTCCATGCAGGATGGTAAGTCCTGTAATAGAGGAACTTGCCAATGAATATGCAGGAAAGATCAACTTTGTTAAGGTTAACGTTGACGAAAGCAACGATCTTGCATCAAAGTACAATGTCTTTAGCATACCAACACTTGCATTGTTCAACAAGGGACAGGTTGTAGCACAACAAATAGGTGCCGCCTCAAAGGGTTCCTACAAGAACATGATAGACAATGCTCTTTCAAAAATCTAAATCCTTTCTCTTTTTTCAATCTAAAATAATTAATATCGGTCAAGAAAAGACTTGGCATGTCTTTTGGAGATATTGATACTCTAAACCTTCTATTTGACAAACTACAAAATTTACTAAATGACACCCAAGGGTACTATGAATCATTCCTTGATGCCAATACCATGTACAAGCAAGGAAAGCTCTCTGACAAGGAATTCTTTGAAAAACTAGGTGATTATGTTGTTTCATATTCATCACTTGAATTTCTTTCAGTAAAGGTAATCTTTGAGCTCAAAAAATCTCTCGATAAAATATCAAGTGGCCGTGCCTCTGGTTCTACCATGGCAAGTCCAATGCCGCCTGGCATGGGACCACAAGCCTCTCAAGTATCAGTCTCTACATTGCCTGGTCCAGGACAACCGCCATCTATAATATCTGCAGCTGCAGCATTTTCAACACCAGGTGAGCTTCCACGACCTGACCCTGCCTTGATGCCAAAAAGCTCAAGCGGTTCAGTATGCAGTTCCTGCAATTCTTCTGTAAAACCTAACGCCAAGTTCTGTTCCAAGTGTGGAAACAAGATCTAGTCTTGGTTTGCACCACATTCCGTGCAAAACTTGGCAGATACTGATATCTTTGCACCACATTCCGTGCAAAACTTGGTACTTGATTCTACAGTATTAATTCCTCCATAAAGGCCACCAATTGTCTTCATTGCACCAGTGGGTACAAAGGTGTCATCGTCTACAAGCGGGGTTGGAGCAAAGTCTCTTTCTTCTACAAAGTTCATTATCCTTGGTATCTGTTGGCCAGGATTTTTTGGATCAGGAACCATGTCTCCCAACCAAAAAGCAAATCTTGTCAATGTAAGCTCTGGTGTGGAAAATGTCAATGTGTGGCTTGACATGTAATCATCTGCTGCTGTTTTACCGTTGAATACCTTCATCAAACTCACTAGCCAAACTGGCTGTATATTGTTTTTTGTTTAAATCTTAAGGAAAAGTATTCCCTTTTTGAAGAAATGGATGGAAAATATGCTTGGCCATGATGATTTCAACTCACCAAACTCATGCTAAATTCAAATTCTAAATTGTATGAGGTGGACCGAGGGGGATTTGAACCCCCGACATCCGCGTTGCGAACGCGGCATCACTACCACTAGACTACCGGCCCTTTTCTTATCAAAAATATCATCTTCTTTTATTCATTTAGTCAAGACATAATACCGGGTTTTCAACAAAATCTGCAAGATGACTGTAGATGCAGTAATCACAGGATCACATGTTGTGCTCCAAAACATGACGCTAGACAGAAACATTGTAATCAATGACGGAAAAATTACAGACATTACAAATGATCTTCCTGCCTCTGACCTGAAAATCAAAGCAGACGGACTTGTCTGCCTCCCAGGAGTAATTGACCCCCACATACATTATGGAGTATATTCCCCGATTGAGCAGGCAGCACTTTCCGAATCCAAGGTTGCAGCAATCGGTGGAGTGACAACAATGATGCGAATGCTCCGCATGGAAGGCTCGTACAAAAAAAACCTCCAAGCTCACCTAGATGAGAGCTCAAAGACACACTATGTAGATTATACAATTCATGCATCCATACTTGAAAAACCACAGATAGACGAGATGGGATTCTGCAAAACTATGGGAATTACATCTTTCAAGATATACATGAATCTCGGAGAAGAAATCGGTCATGTCTACATGGACATGCAGCCAGGTGACAAGTCTCTGCGAGAAGCTCATGTAGAGATGACATTAGATATGATAACAAAAATAATTCAAACTGCCGCATCCCTGAACTGTCCGGTTCTTGTCCATGCCGAAGACTATCACATGTGTTCTTGCGGAATACATACTGCCAAAGAAAAAAATATGGATGGACTTGCAGCCTGGTCCCAGAGCAGACCGCCCGATTCTGAAGTAAAATCGATCAAGACAGTATCAGAGCTTGCAAGAAAGTTTAACTGCACTCTATATTTTGTCCACATTGGATCAAAAGCAGCAATTGATACCATTGCAGAAGAGAGAAAACATGGCACCAGAATATACGTCGAGACATGTCCACATTATCTTACATTATCATACGAATCCCAAAAAGGGTATCTTGCCAAAGTAATGCCACCCATACGCTCTACAAAGGATGTAGAATATGTCTGGAATGAGATATACAACAACAGAATAGATACCATTGGAACCGATCATGTAGCAAACAGATTGCATCTCAAGCTTGGAGGAGAAAATGTCTGGGGCGCACTTGCAGGATTTCCAGGAATGGGAACCATGCTACCACTTCTTCTAAGTGAAGGAGTCAACAAGGGGCGAATAACTCTGCCCCAATTGTCCAATATGACAAGTATCAACACTGCCAAAATATTTGGCATGTATCCACAAAAAGGTATGATCCAAAAGGGCTCTGATGCAGACCTGGTACTAGTTGACCTAAAAAAAGAATCCAAAGTATCTTCTGATGTAATTGACGGATTTTCAGACTATAACGTCTATGAAGGATGGTCCCTCAAAGGCTGGCCTGTAAAGACACTTGTCCGGGGAAACATGATAGCAGATGACTCTACCATTGTTGGCAAGCCAGGTTACGGCAAGTTTCTTGCACGGATGTAATTTCCTAAATTGTAATAAATCCAGACTTTACTGCAGAAAGTGCAATGTTTAACCCGAACAAGACAAACGTTACACCATAAAGTGACATCATGGCACCCTTTAGTGCTTTTTCTGAAATCTTTTTCTCAATTATGGTATGAATAAACTTGCCGCCATCAAGTATCGGCAATGGTAGCATGTTGAATATGCCTATGAAAAATGAAAGCATCCACATCCACAACAAGAACATGAACACCTCCGGGCTCCAATGTATGTAATATGGAACTACAGGCTGGTATGACGGAAGTGCTGCTCGCAATATTCCAAGCATCCCCTTTGTCGGGTCATCCTTTGAAGCTGTAACTATAACAGGAATCTGCAATGATTTTCCGTCCCGCAATACTGATACTGTTGTAGTATCTCCTGGCTTTAGCTTTATCTTGGCAAAGTCCTGCGGAAGTGAAATTTTATTTCCATCAATTGAGGTTATGATGTCATCTTTTTGCAGACCAGCCTTTTGTGCGCCCGAGCCATCAGTGACAGATATTATGGGCACCCCCAGCGGATCATGGTAAAACATTCCCTTGATGGGATCCGGCATAACAAGTGCAAATGACGGATTAAATATCAATAGTCCTGCAATCACAAAAGAAAATAAAACATTTGATGTTGCACCTGCCCCTATCACTCTAAGGCGTGACATTTTTTTTGCCTTTGAAAACTCTTCCTCGTCTGGTTCCACAAACCCTGCAAACAATGCAATGAAGACAGCAAATCCTCCCGTCTTTATCTTGATTTTTTCCAACGTTGCAACTATTCCATGTGCTCCTTCATGTATTACAAGTACTATAGGAACTGAGAGCAAAAAGTAGATGATATTTGCACTTGACTGTATTGTTACACCCGGAATTAATACAGTCATCTCTGAGAACGATTCTGGCTTGACAAAAAAGTTTGAGAGATTTGATGCCAAATACCAAAACGCAGCACCCATCATCACAAACCCCAAAACCACACTTGTATTTGAAAAAATTTTTGTCGCACGCTGAGTCTTGTTCAATATTCGTGTCAAGGCAAGCTGAACATTTTGATTCTTGTATGTCAAGCTATACGGCTTTATCTCAAAACCATGCTTGTCAAGCTTGGAAGCCTTGGCAATTGCAAAAACAATTACCCATGCAATCAAGACATAGATTATAGAATTGTGAGTCAAAAAATCAAGAGCCAAATTAATTGATACTCTTTTTAGTCAGGGCAAATTTATCAGTTACTATAATGTTCATAATTGTCTCCACCTATCCTGACTCAAAATCACTCTCAAAGGTGGCGCATCACGTGGTAGAAAAAAAACTGGCAGCCTGTGTCAACTATACCAAAATCAACTCTATCTATTTTTGGCAAGGAAAAATACACAATTCTAGAGAATTTCTTGCACTCTTTAAAACAACTGCAAAATCAAAACAATCACTCAAAAAAGAGATTGCAAAAACTCATCCATACCAAGTGCCTGAGATTGCAGAAATAAAACTAGACGACATCAACGTACCATATCTAAAATGGCTGCAAGACTCAACCCTGCAACGAAAACCTAAGAAGAGAAACAACTCCTCCAAGTGACGACACCCTCAGTCCAGCATCTGTGGTAGAATCAACCGCATACACTTGAGCCCCCTTTGCCTCAACTTGATTTAGAAACTCTATCACCTTGTCCTCATCTTGGTTCTCAAATATTTTATCAGAGAAAACCATAGACTCTACTGCACCAGCAGAGTTTGCTCTTGACGTCTCCTCAAATCCCATTGTAAACTTGTTGCTCTTCTTGTTTGCCCTTGCCATAGTCTCATCTAGTATGGATGAAACCTTTGCAATTTTACTCTCATGCAATGTCTGCTTCATTATCTCCGACTTGATAAACGTGTAAATTCCATCTTCTCCTGACGCATCAATCCCATCAACTACCTGAATCTTGTGTACTTTGACAGACGGAATCTCTCCAAGAAAGTTTACAAGCCTCTTCTTTGTCTCCCCCGGACCAAATACAATGATGTCATCACCATCCCGAATTATCGTTGATACTGCACTTGACACATCCTTGAAAAACTCTTCAATGTTAAACTTGGTCTTGTATCTTTTCCCGCTTGCACCCGAGTACATGTTTGGCAACAATTTCAAATGTGTACCACTCAACCTCCCAAGACCACAATCTGTCGTATCTACTGAAACAAGAACAAATGCACCATGATCCTTTTTCCCAAATACAAGTTTCTTCCCAATCTCCGTCCAATTCTTCTTTGTCAGAGTTATCGCATCTCCAATCTTTAATGTAAGTGAATGATGAGCTCCCTTACTCACTGACTGATTATCTGATTCCAGTATGGTGCCTTGGACTCGTAGTCTGTCTACCACATCATCAATAGAAATTTTCTCAACATCAAGTGCAACGCGAATCTTTATCCTTTCACCCTTGTCTGGCCTTGCAAAGTCCTTTTCCTGCTTTACAACACGAGACGTATCCCCAACTATCTTGTCCCCACCATCTATTATCCTCCTTAACGTAAACAGGTCGTCAGACTCTTCTGGTATGAGTGATACTGAATTGTCATCTATTTTCTTTGTTATCAACTAATTATTCTCTGAAACAGAACTATAATAAAAAAGAAAAGTAATCTAGTTTGAAATCTCGTCAGTCTTGACCTGCTTTTTTTCCTCTGCTTTTTTTCTCAGATAGTTCTGGACCCATTCCTGAGTTATGACTCCAGATTCAGTCAAGTTGACAAGCGTGTTGGTTGAGGCATCACCCACCACCTTGCCTGTGTTTCTTCGTACCTGTCTCCACTTGAGACTGGTGTTACCGCTCTTTGATGAATATATTATTCCAAGCACTTCCTTGGCATTTACAAAAGTCATGTCGCGAATTTTTTTGAGGGTAACCTTGTCTGCTGCTTCTACATATATCAAGCCCGGTGATGTTTCACGTTCAGGAAATACTTCGTAATCCTCCATGTAGCTTTCTGGTATAAACGAGTTACATGTACTTAGGATAACAAACTTCCTAAAACTTTCAAGTGAACACGTTGCATCGATTGTTACCATTTGTCTAAGCAATCCCGCCGCCTTTTATCAAGCTTCTTGAAAGACTCAAGTAGGAACAAACAAAATTATTTGATTGCAGGCATTGATGACCAAATCCATTTGATTTGATGAGAAGGATCTTGAGTTCTGAGCCTGCACTTGATTTTTATCCAATGGCACTTCCTACTACACCATGAAATCCCACACCGAATATCTCACCTACAATGTATCATCAAGGAGAGGTTTTGTCAACATCACACCTGATGTACGAAAGATAATTCAAAAAAGCACAATCAAAGAAGGACTGTGCCTTGTAAATGCAATGCACATAACTGCTAGCGTATTTATCAACGATAACGAGAGCGGGCTACATCGTGATTATGAAAAGTGGCTTGAAGAAATCGCACCACACGAACCACTATCTCAATACAGACACAATGATACCGGAGAAGACAATGCAGATGCACACCTAAAAAGACAAGTCATGGGAAGAGAGGTTGTAGTTGCAATAACCAAGGGCCAGCTTGACTTTGGTCCATGGGAGCAAATCTTTTATGGAGAATTTGACGGCAATAGACCAAAAAGAGTTCTTGTCAAAGTAATTGGGGAATAATTCTAAGATAGAGAGCCTCTCTTCTGGGCCCCTTCTTCCAATGGTTTTAGCTTGAAGCTCTGCTCGTGATTTTGTGCCCCATGATGACACTTGACACATCCAACCTTGAATCCATTGGAATCCTTGACAAAAGTTTCACATCCACAAAAACATGTCATAAAATCATATCGCCCATGTCTGTGATATAACCCTTAGTTCTTGCAGCAGCTTCCCCGAGGTATGTCGTTGTCATGCGGACACTTTCTTGGATGTTTGAGCATTGTACACAATGCATCTGTAAACTGGGGGCTCATGTGGTGCTCTATTCCACAAACCATCTCTTCATCAATGTCCACCTTTAATGCGCTATCCATGAGTACCTCAAGTAATCTACTGTTTCGCATCATATTCGAACCAATCTCCTCGCCATTTTTTGTAAGCGAGACACCGCTCTTGTTATAGTTGACAAGCTTTGATTCATTTAGTTTCTTTAACATCTGGACAACACTTGGCTGTCTCACATTTAGCATCTTGGCAATGGTGCTTATCTTTACCGGATCCCCGCCTTCCTTGATGTGCCATATTGCCTTTAGGTACATCTCCACATGTTCTGCTTCAGCAGTTCCAACAAACAAAACTTCTTGATCTTCCATGATATTCATCTATCCCTTGGTTGATTTTACGTCTTTTGATTCTTTTAACAAGTATTCAAAATATTCCCTTGCAAAGCCCGCCAAGCCAGAGTGATCTGCCCATATTGCAACTGCCTCCTTTGTACCGGTCGTACCAAGTTCCTCGCCTAAAAGTAACACTACATATCTCTTATCAGATATTATACCGCCTCCAAACAACCCTTTCTTTATCTTGACTGTTGCAAGCCTTGAAAGAGACTTGAGCGTCTCTGAATCCACATCCTCTGATACCAAAATAGTAATGTCTACCCCTCTGTCATGGAGCAGTCGAAGTTTTGGAAGTGCCTCTTTTGCAAGCTCTTCTGCCACTTTGGGTATGGCAATCATCACCTCGTTTCTACACGAATCGACCATCTCAAGTATCTTTGTTGCAATGTTGATTACCCCTGAAATTATCCAAATGTCTGGCTTTTCACTTATACCACTTTGCTCATAAAGAGGAGTAAGCTCTTTGAGTACAATATTTTCATTATTTTTAAATTCTGTCTCAAACTGCTGTCTTGATGTCTGGATTGCAGTAGTAGGTGATTTTGCAAAATATTGCGTAGGCCTTGAATCATCAGAGCCTATCCAACCCTTCTCCTCCAGTGTACCTAAAACCTCGTATATCTTTGAATACGGGACCCCTGATTTTTGACTGAGATCAGATGCAGTAATTGGCCCTGTCTTTAGCAATGATGAGTATGTCTTGATTTCATAGCTTGTAAGGCCTATTTTTTCCAGCGCCTTTCTTGTCTTGTCAGATAGGTTCACAGTAAAGTTGATCGACATTCTTGTTATATATGTCTAGGATTTTACTACCTTTACGAAGAGGATCTACTAATTCATCTGGTGTCTTGTAGGAAATGAATTAAATACTATCTTCTAAGATATGCGTATAAGACATGGAACTAATTCAGATATCTAATCAGAAGACTCCTACTCTAGGAAAAAAATCTACTATACGATTTACCCAGAGTATTTGTCCTGACTGTAACATGATACTTGACGCTGAGGTCTTTGAAAGAGATGGTAAGGTCTTCATGACAAAGACTTGTCCGACTCATGGAGAATGCGAAGAACTCTATTTTGGCTCTTATGATATGTACAAGAAATTCAGTACTTACTGGATTGACGGCAAAGGTGCACATGCTCCAAATGTAATGATTGACAAGTGCTCCTGTCCAAACAACTGTGGTCTATGTTCTAATCACTTGTCCCACAGTGGTCTTGCAAACATGATAGTTACTAACAGATGTGATCTTACCTGCTGGTACTGCTTCTTCTATGTAAAGAAGGGACTTGAAGGTGCATACATGTATGAACCATCTCAAGACCAAGTAAGAGCAATGATGAAGACACTCAAGGCAGAAAGGCCAATCCCGGGAAACTCGATGCAGATTACTGGTGGTGAACCAATGCTCAGAGAAGATATTGTTGATGTTATCAAAATAATGAAACAAGAAGGTGTTGATCACATTCAGATGAACACAAATGGAATCAGATTTGCACTAGACCCCGAAGCAATGAGAGAGGTTAGACTCGCAGGTGTCAATAACTTGTACTTGAGTTTTGATGGAGTAACACCAAGAACAAATCCAAAGAACCACTGGGAGATTCCGTATGCCTTAGAGAGTGCAAGAAAGACAGGAACAACTGTGGTATTTGTTCCAACTGTAATCAAGTCAATCAATGATCACGAACTTGGCCCAATAATTCGATATGCACAAAAGAACATGGATGTAGTTCACGCAGTAAACTTCCAACCTGTCTCCCTTACAGGAAGAATGGGAAAGAAAGAGCGTGAAAAATATAGAATTACAATTCCTGATTGTATCCAAAGAATTGAAGAGCAGACAAATGGAGAGGTAACAGTAGATGACTGGTTCCCCGTCCCAAGCTGCATGCCACTTACAAATGTCATTGAAGCATTCTCTAGTAAACCAAAGTATGAACTGTCAATTCACTTTGCATGTGGTGCAGGAACATACATCTTTGAGGATGCAGAGACAAAGAAATTTGTCCCATTGACAAGATTTGCCGATATTCAGGGAATGCTTGAACTCTTTGAAGACAAGGCAGAAGAGATACGCTCTGGCAAGAACAAGTACTTTACAATGCTTGAAGTAGTAAGAAAACTATCAAGTTTTATTGATAAAAAGAAACAGCCTGCAGGTCTAGACCTTGCAAAGATGTTTGGAAGCATATTGATGAAGAGATCCTTTAACTCAGTAGGCTCTTGGCACGTCAAGGGATTGTTCCTTGGAATGATGCACTTCCAAGACAAGTACAATGAAGATCTTGAGAGGCTTCAAAGATGTGATATTCACTATCTTACACCCGACTTGAGAATTGTACCATTCTGTGCATTCAATGTAATTCCAGAGTGGTATAGAGATAGAATCCAAAAGAAATATTCTATTTCTGTAGAAGAATGGGAACAAAGAGTTGGTGCCAAGCTAGAAGATGGCCTTTACAGAGGAATCATGAGAAGAGGTTCTGGTGACGAGCTAGCAGCAGGCTGTGCAAAGAGCCAGATGATGCACGAAGCATCACAGGCACTTATGTAAAAATCTCGTCTAATACCTTATTATCTAATTGCCAGAACTAAACACAATGAAGGTTCTGATTATTTCTCCGACTGAATCAGGTATTGGCGGTATAGCACAGCACGTTGGTGGCCTTGTCAACTTTTTAAAAAAAAATGGAAACAATGTAGACATTCTTTCATCTGCAAATATCTTTACAATACAATCAAAAGGCCTAAAAAATCCAAGCTTTGCATTATCTGCATTTTTAAAAACAAAATTCATGTCAAAATATGATATAGTGCATGCACATAATCTTCCATCCGCATTGCCAATGAAATATGCGTCAGGAAAAAAGATCCTGACATTACATGGAATTTATTCTGAACAGATAGACATCTTGCATGGAAAATCATTAGGGAAATTATCCAATATGTATCAAAAAAAAGCACTCTTGTGGGCAGATGCAATAACTGCAGTATCTAAGGAAACACATGACTATTATACAGATTTAGGATTCAAAGTTTCTTTAATTCCTAATGCCATAGATATAACCTCATTACCAAATAAACCACAGAGGCTGTATGACAAACAAGTAATCTATGCAGGTAGAATCTCAAAAGAAAAGGGCATCATGGATCTACTAGAAGCTTGTAAAAAATTCCCACAAGATGTTCATATTCTGATTCTTGGTACTGGACCTGAAGAAGAAAAAGTAAAACATATTGCAAATGCACTAAAAAATGTTCACTTTATGGGTGGTATGTCCAAAGAACATACTATATCTCTAATTAGAGGCTCTGATGTTTTGGTTCAACCTTCTCTTGCTGAAGGGATAAGCTCTACAATTCTTGAAGCAATGGCATGTAAAGTACCAGTTATTGCAACACGCATTGGAGGAAATATTGAATTAATAAAACATAATGAGAATGGAATCCTAGTCGAACCAAATTCGCCCCAACAATTATCTGATGAAACACTTTCTCTTCTTGAGAATCCTGAAAAATCTCTGATACTGCGGGAGCAAGCATTCACGCGTGTACAAAAATATGATTGGTCTAGTGTAGGACCACTATACTTGAACTTGTATGAATCACTAGTTAATAATTAATGAATCTGCATTCTATTGTGTAGATCGTAAATCAGTTCTTGTATCATATGCTGTAAATCATTTGTATGTGGAAAAAAATTTCTTATAGATAAAGCTCCTATGTTTTTATTCTTTTAAATTCAAGTATGTTTTTAGAACTCTGCTTGAGATAGATTTTGGTAAAAATCTAAACATGCCATCTCTGATCATTCTTCTACCTCTAGTTATAAGCGGTTTTTTCTTCCTATATTCATTTAATGCCTCCAGATATTTTTCTTGTATGGAAGGCTCAAGTTTACCTAGAATCAAGTTTCTTACATTTGTAGTCCTTTCAAGTGAATCGATCATATTTAATTTAGTTAACTGTCTTTGATGTATTCTATATTTCAAAGTAAATTTAGGAATCAGGTGAATTGTATAACCATACAACAAACAACAACGAAGCCAAAATTCATAGTCTTCTCTAAATTTTACTTCTGATGAAAACCTTCCACATTTGTCAAATATTGATCTATGAATTAAGCTACTATTGGCATTTCCTACATGGTGATCTAACAATATTACATTTTTCTCAAAGTTTGTAAGTCCATTATAATTTGGTTCGACGAATTCACCTATTTTTCTACCTGAAAAATCCATAGTTTCATAGTGAGTGTAAAATATGCAAGCTTTGGGTTCGCCTCTAAAAGAAATAATTTCATTAACTAATGTTTCTACTGCATTTTCATAAAGTATGTCATCATTTCCTAACCATTTGAACCATTCTCCAGTCATGTGCTGAATTCCAATATTAAGAGCTGATGCAGTGCCACCATTTTCTTTGGTAATTATTTTTATTCGATCTGCATATTTTTTTAATATATTCAATGAATTATCTGTAGATCCATCATTAATCGCAATTACTTCTATATTCTTGTATGTCTGATTTAATGCAGATTTGATACACTCATCCAAGAAATCTTCTGCATTATAAACTGGTATTATTATGGATATCCTCATTATGTAAAATAAATTATTGGCAAGTATTATCAGTTATCTTTTAAAATCTTGGAACATATTTTTTTTAAATATCCCTTATCGTATTCTTTTCTCATTTTTTTAATATACTGAGATTCATCAATTTTTTTTTCATCATTAAACCACGCTGATAAATAACCTACTATAAATTTTGGATTACAATTGACAATTCCTGAAATCATTGATCTTGATAAACTATATCCAAATTGATATCGTAACTTACCTGCCAAAAAAAAAGGTACCCGAAGAGTTGGTACTCTTTGTGCATATGAGTTTATTTCGGGAAATCTTACTACTTTGTATCCCCTATTTAGTGCCTTTTGTGAATGTTCACTATCCCATGCAACAGAATTAACATTAAGAATCTTACCTGCATTTAACTCATACCAACATTTTCTGGAATAAATTCGATTGCAACCAAAAACAACTTTTGATTCATCTATGTAGTTAGAAATATTATTATTTTTGATGATCTTCAAAGATCCTCCTGCAATTCCCAAGGATGAATCTTCTTCAAATTTTTCTAATAACTTTTCAATATATTTTGGTTCTAAAATGG
>JAGWGS010000150.1 GCA_028867235.1 Nitrososphaerota archaeon
GGACAGAAAGTAACAGTTGCTGGGTGGATTGAAGACCTCCGTGAGCTTGGGAAATTGACATTTCTTACATTACGAGATGTTACAGGCGTATCACAAATTGTGGTAGCAGGTCCTGATAATCTTGCTCAGGTAAAAGACCTCACAAGGCAAAGTGTAGTTAGAATACTTGGTACTGTACAAGAATCCAAGGCACGAGATTTTGCTTTTGAGATTAAAGCTGATACAATTGAAGTACTTTCACGAGCAGTTCATCCATTACCAATAGACCCACTTGGAAGACTTGAAAGTGGAATTGACAATAGACTAAATGCCCGCGCACTTGATCTTCGAAACCAAAAGACTGCCGCCATCTTCAAGTTGCGACACAGCACACTTTTCTGCATAAGAAAGACGCTGACTGATCTTGGATTTCTTGAAGTAAATACTCCAAAAATTATTGGCAGTGCAAGCGAAGGTGGTGCAAACTTGTTTTCGCTGAAATATTTTGACAAGCAAGCATATCTTGCCCAGAGTCCTCAGCTATACAAAGAACAATTGACACTTGGTCTTGAAAAAATATTTGAGATATCCTCATTTTATAGAGCAGAAAAATCTCATACAGTAAGACACCTTACAGAATTTACCAGTGTTGACATTGAAGCAGCCTTTATGGATTATACTGATGTAATGCAGATTCTGGAAAATCTGGTGGTAAATGTATTTGAGTATGTAGAAAAGAACTGCACCCTTGAACAAAAAAGCCTTGGAATTGAAATCAAAAAACCAAAAGCGCCATTTGACCGTGTGACATACACGCAAGCAATTGAGGAACTAGGAAAGCAAGGATTGGAACTACAATTTGGAGATGACCTGCTTGACTCTCATTTGCGTAAACTTGGGGAACTTCATCCTGGTTTCTACTTTTTAACTGATTGGCCGCTTAAGCTAAAACCGTTTTACATACATGAAAAAGATGACCCATCACTTTCCAAGTCCTTTGACCTCCAGTACGGGTATCTTGAATTGTCATCTGGTGGCAGAAGGTTGCATGACCCACAAAAGATAAGGGCAAGACTGGTAGAGCAAGGGCTCAATCCCGCTCAATTTGAAGACCACCTGAGAGCATTTGACTGGGGAATGCCACCTCACTCTGGCTGGGGATTGGGGCTTGATAGATTGATGGCTGTATTGACTCAGATTGATAATGTGAGAGAGGTAGTGCTGTATCCACGTGACCCTGAGAGGCTATTTCCATAAAAAGATAAATTTTGAAAAGCCATAGATGATTTTATGCAACAATGTGATTTCTGCGGTTCAGAGTTTGGAGATAGGACGTGTTACTTTTGTGACAAGCATTGTTGCACGTCATGCATGACAGATGACCGTACACGATGCAAGCGTTGCTACATTGCAAAACGAAAACTTGGGTGGAAAATATTTAAGAAAAATAAAATATTGCTTGGCTTTATTGCGTTTGTCTGGGCGTATACGGTATTTCCAGTACCGCTGATCAAAGGAATTGACCCCACCTTTTACTGGGTATCACTTGGAGTTGCAATAATGATAATGATACCTATAGGACTTTCAATGTTCTTCTGGTCAAGAGAACCGCCAGTGTCTGATCTTAAATAATTCGCGATATCACATTTTGTGTAAATTCTTTTGTGCTCTTGTCGCCGCCAATATCTTTTGTTTTTATTCCGTCTTTGACAATACCATACACTGCATCTTCTATTTTTTTTGCAACGTCCATGCATGACTTGTCATTGTTCTTTGTACCTATCCATTCAAACATCATCTTTGCAGACAAGATGAAAGAAGAAGGATTTGCTATTTGTTTTCCTGCAATGTCAAAAGCTGCACCGTGGACTGGTTCAAACAATGCAAAATTATCTCCAATGTTTGCTGCTGGTGCCATTCCTAGCCCTCCTACCACCTGAGATGCCTCATCTGATAATATGTCTCCAAATAGGTTTGTAGTAACTATGACATCAAATGCTTCAGGCTGTCTGATTAGATTCATGGCGCAAGCATCAACATACATGTTCTCAAATACAACATTTGGGTATCTTTTTGATACCTGTTCACATGATCTTGCAAAAAGACCGTCTGTCTTTCTCATTACATTTGACTTGTGAACACATGTGACTTTTTTCTTCTTGTTTCTCTGCTCTGCTGTGATAAAAGCATAGTTTGCAATTCTCTCTGATGCCCTCTTTGAGATTGAGCGCAAGGCTATGCTGGTATCTCCCATGTCAAATTCCATACCAGTGTACAAATCCTCTGTATTTTCTCGTACTATGACCATGTCTGTATTTTGGTTCAATGATGGCATGTTTGGGTATGCCTTGGCCGGTCTGATGTTTGCATACAGGTCTAGCAATCTACGTAACACCACAATTACATCTGCGGCACTTTCACCTACTGGTGCTTTCAAACATGCATCTGATTTTTTTATTGTATCAAGTGTTTCATCGGGAAGTGCCTTGCCAGTTTTTTCAAGTGCGGCATCGCCTGCCTCTAGTTTTGTAACTTGAACCTTGACTCCTACTTTGTCATTTACTGCATCAAGTATGCTAGTTACAGATTCTGATAATTCAGGGCCTATGCCATCTCCTGTGATAAGTGATATCTTGTACATTTACTGTCCCAGGTTTTTTTGCTTGAGTATCTTTTTGAGCATGATTCTGTTAATTCCATCTATCATGGCTTGAACACTTGTGATGACAATGTCTTCACCCACTGATTTTGCAGAAGCTTGATTCCCGTATGCATCCTCAACTTTGATTGTGACTTCGCAGAGTGCTTCTGATCCTCCAGAAATGGAATCAAGTTTATAGTCCTTTATTCTGACCTTTGAAGTCTTGCCAGTTATCTTTTGTATTGCATTAATTGATGCATCAACTGGACCCACACCATAATCTGTACTGATAAAGTCCTTGCCTTC
>JAGWGS010000151.1 GCA_028867235.1 Nitrososphaerota archaeon
AATATAGTTTCATTTAATACCGTAATGCCGGTTGGAGCAAGACTTGCAGGATTAAAGTTAGATGCTTCACTTGGAGAAGCAGTAAATGATACGGGAAAATATGCAGAAGCAAATGCTGACAAGCTTACTCAAATAGTGTCATTTACTTCTTCATATGATGATAATCTCAAACAAATACTCGGTCCAAAATACGACCCAATGCTAGTTTCTGAAAATATCAACAATATCAAATCACTTCCTCAAAAACTAATTCTTCCAAAACCTACGCCACCACCGGTACCTGTTGTAAATGCTACAACTCATACAACACCTCCTGCAACCCTGGTGAAAAATACTACCAAAGTCTCAATTTCTGCAACTATTTCGGTATCTACTAATAGTACAAAATCGTCTATCTCTCTTCTTAACAAGACTAGTACAAATGAAACAAAATCCTCATTGCCTGTAAATGGTACAAAAATAATAATTACAGCAAATGTGGTTGTATCTCATACTAATGGAACAGTGTCAAACACTACAAAAACTAAAACAGTTTCCCTTTCTGAAAAACTCGCAGTAAACTCTACAACAAAGTAATCTAGACTAGTTCTTCATCAATTTCTTCAATAGGTTCAATGAATTGTATGCATGTACAGGTCTTTACCAGACACTTGCCAAACTTTGTAATTGATTTACTTTCATTTGATGGTATGTGAGCATCAATAGTATGATGACATCTCTTGCAATTCATGTTTGAACAAATTTTTAGTTTTATTTAAAACCTTAATTTCCTACTTGGATTATGCCTTTAGAAATTAGCCACTGTATGCTCTGAACAAATTCATTGTCTGTAATTTGACCATTTGACCACATCCCAGTACTGTGTTTTATCCAGGTGGGTATTGGCTGGGAAGAGTTTGCTCCCTGTATGCCATGTGGAACATGCATGACTCCCTTTGATATTAAATATTGTATGGCTCCAACAAACTCGGAATCTTGTATGTCTCCTGTTGACCATGACTTTGCGGTGGTTTTCACCCATTTTGGTATTGATATGCTACTTTGATTCTTTATGGACTGGGAGTCGGAATTTATGATGTCAGTATCTATCAATTTGTCTGCTACACTTACAATTTGTGGGTTTCCTCTTATTGTGATAATTGATGAAAAGTGTTCATCTAATAAGACTCCTGTTTCCAAATCATATTCTATTTTTGATGTTGTATTTTCACTGGAATGAAATACTGCTAGTGCAGTTCTCTTATATCCTTTGAATTCTGTTGTTATTGGCATGATGGATGTATCTGATTTGTTGTAATCTATGGGGGATGGTAGAATTTGCAGAAAGGGTCTTTGATCCGTGGAATTCTGAGTGTGGATAAAACCTGTCTTCAAATCAAGTGTCAAAGTAGCATTTTGTTCTCCATTTGATTCAGCCTGATGCTGTAATACCTGGATATTGTCATTATCTATCATATTCTGAAAATTGTAACTTTCTGTACTATTGACATTTCGTAATGTAACAGAATATGTTAATGTGTCACCTGGATGTACACAAATGGTATGTGCCTGACATGTATTGGCCTGTTGTGCAAACACATTATTTGCCTCTGATACACAAAATATTATACAAACTGCAAAAAATATGATTGCTGTCTTCATCACTTAAACTTGTCATTATCTCATGTAACATTATTCTTTCTGTTAAAGAGATCAATACAAATACTGTAATTTTCTTGTATTATGTATTGCCAAATAATTTGATAAAAGAATCAAGCCCATATTTGTTACAGCATGCTGATAACCCTGTTCAATGGTATGCGTGGGGAGAAGAAGCACTATCTAGAGCAAAAAGTGAAAACAAGCCAATATTTCTCAGTATTGGATACAGTGCTTGTCACTGGTGTCATGTTATGGCACACGAGTCTTTTGAAAATGAAGAAATTGCCAAGGCAATGAATACAAATTTTGTCAGCATCAAAGTTGATAGAGAAGAAAGACCTGACATTGATGATATTTATCAAAAAGTCTGTCAATTAACTACTGGTAGTGGTGGCTGGCCACTTAGTGTTTTTCTTACTCCTGATCAAAGGCCATTTTATGTTGGGACGTATTTTCCACCTCTTGATAACTATGGAAGACCTGGGTTTGGCAGTCTGGTTCTTCAACTAGCACAGGCATGGAAGGAAAAACCAAATGATGTAGAGCAAGCTGCAGACAACCTTGTAAACACACTACAAAATACAGAATCTGTCTCAACCCATTCAAAACTGGAAAGGTCTCTGCTTGACGAAGCTGCCATGAATCTTTTATCTATTGCAGATACGACAAACGGTGGATTCGGGCAAGCTCCTAAATTTCCAAATGCATCAAATCTCTCATTTTTGTTACGATACTCCAAATTATCTGGAATTACAAAATTTCAGGAATTTGTCTTCAAAACCCTGACAAAGATGGCAAACGGAGGTATGTATGATCAATTAGGTGGAGGATTTCATCGATATTCCACTGATTCTAGGTGGCTTGTACCTCATTTTGAAAAGATGCTGTATGATAATGCATTATTGTCTCCTGTCTATGCAGAGGCATATCAATTATCAAAGGATCCAAGATATCTTGAGGTGATAAAAGATACATTGCACTATGTACTTGATCAAATGACCTCATCTGACGGAGGTTTCTATTCTGCAGAAGATGCAGATTCTGAAGGTGAGGAGGGCAAATTCTATGTATGGAAAAAGCGTGAAATCCAGGAAATACTTGGAAAAGACTCGGAAATATTCTGTTTGTACTATGATGTTACAGATGGAGGAAATTTTGAAGGGAATACAATTCTGTATAACAGCATAAATCTATCTACTGTTGCATTTCACTTTGGCAAAACCGAGTCTGAAATTGAACAAATAATTAAACAATCCAGAGAAAAACTCTATGCTGTAAGAAACAA
>JAGWGS010000152.1 GCA_028867235.1 Nitrososphaerota archaeon
TTTGTCCATTTCTTGAGTAACTAATTCTTGAACTTTGAGAAAATACAACCTTGTAGTATATGGCATCGCATCTAGATTATTTTCTATTGCAATCATGAGATATCGTACTGCTCTTTTTGATATATTTAGATTAAATTTGAGATATAAAATTGGGTCTTGTTTTACACCAATCTTGTCTACCAACCACGGCGGTGCCATTTCTTTTGCATCTCCAATAATTTTGTTATACCAAAGCGCTATGTTTTCTGGATCTAGACCTTCCTTCAGATTAGTGATTCCAGACGACATTCCATGTAGCATTTTATCGGTTAATTCTTTCAATACCATACAAAGTATTGTAGAGTTTTAGATGACCTACTCAAAGAATGAAAAGTTCTTAGTCAAAGTATATTTCCGTCAGAATCAATCTCAGATTTTTTTATCCTTGTTGTTGATATTCTCACCCCATCCTTTGCAAGAGCCATCGGGACAACAACTATCTCAACTGGTGAAGAATTTCGCGCTTTGCGCAATCTATTTAGTTCATCACCTTTGAAAGCAGTCTCTTCACTTACCACTAGTGCCTCTACATCATTTTCTAGTACAGCAGGACCAAAATCATTGTCTAGTTTACTGATTTCATATTTGGAATTTGGAAAATTTTTTTCAATTGCATCTTCAAGGGTGTGGAGTCTCATAAAATAGTCATTTGATGGATTTTTTCCCCTTTTCTGCGCAAACTCATCACTTGTTAGACCAATTATAACTTTAGATGAAATCAAAAAACCGTTTCGTAGCAATTCAAGATGACCCTTATGAATAATATCAAAAGTTCCTCCCAGAGCTACAAGTTTGAATCTTGTCATGATAGATAGTAGTATTTTGGTAGTTTTATCATTTAACAACTATTGGAATAAGAGACAGAGAAGACGATGATGAAGATAATGGAACTGCAGTAGAATTCCACACATATGTTTCGATGAAATACGATCCTGCATCGTGCGGTTTCCAATCTACTGATAGTGTTTTATTTTGAGGTCCAAGATTGCCAGTAGATGTTCCTATGAATTCTATTCTTCCATCGAATTGTTTTATTTGAACATAATAAACAGATGGTTGTGTTGAATTAAGCAGATATTGAATGTCAGTAGATATTTTCATTGATGCATTTATCGGAATTGTTGAATAAGAAGTACCGTTAGAGTCAGTTATCACAGTATTTACTAGATTCACAGGCAATGTTACTTGTGCATTAGTTACAGGAATTAATTTTGATTGATAAGTATCAGATTCAGCAAGTATTACATAGGATTTTGCTCGTGTGTTAGAATCAGATGTTATGCTAAATGGAGAATTGGTTCCAGGGCCAACATTAATTGGATCAGATATTCCAACAGCAACTACTCTCTGAAACGCATCATATGAAACTAAATAGAGTTTAGTATTAGTAGACTTTTGGGCTCCATTGTTTGTAAGAGTGCCAGAGATAGAAAGTTTGTCAGAGACTTGCAAAGTTCCAGGAGAAATTTGTAACACTTGTTGCTTATCAGGAGAAGATTGGAATCCTGCAATCTTTACTTGTATTTGAGTAATGGAAGGATTAGGACTTGTAGAAGACATAACAAATGGAGACTTGCCCCCAGGTGGAATTACCTGAAGAAGTGTGGTGCCAGTTTTATATTCAATTTGATGAAAGTTATCATCCATGAATGTTACCCCAATTGTAACAGCATTAACAGGTGAGCTTAGATTGTTTTGTATCTCGCCTAATACCTGCGTCGTGCCGTCACTGACCTTGTGTGAATATATCGTTTGGAGAACTGTAACGCCCAAACTTGTAGATGGTGGAAGATCAGCCCAAGCAAAATTTGTTGTAAGTAGCACAGCAACCAAAAATGATGAAAGTAACAATATTTTCATGAATGAATGTTATATGAGGAGATTAATCACGTGCTACATATCATAATCTAAACAACATAGTTTAGAAGGTTCTACTAAACTAGCGTTAAGAAATCAACATAAAAAGAAGATAAAAGATTTGGTTTTATTTACTTGTGTTTTCTTGCGGTAATTACACACCAGTAAATGAATCCTGGTATCAATCCTACCATCAATGGTATGTATACGCCGGCTTGACTCCAATCTTGCATATCTAAATTACCTAATCACCAAAAAACTTGCATAGTATTTAAATCCATCTTTCTAAGAGATTGCATAAATACAGTTTAGCGATCTTGTTTCAAACTTGTTCTTATTTAAATAAAACATGAGCTCGATTTCTAATCAAGGCTTGGAAATAACAATAGAACCATGGAACCAACTAGTAATACATGAAGTTTTAGAGCTAAAATTTGAAGATTGGATAACACAGATAATTGCCAGTGCAAGATCTGCAGGTGGAGGAATTCCTACTATCTTTTGGGCAGGAGGAGTGGCATTTCATTTTGCAACCTTTCCTGATACTGATACAATAGTACAGGAAAAGCTAAAGGGGAGAATACATTATTCTTCAGTCACATTTGCTATAAAAGAAAAATTTGAAAAGCAGGTGATACGAGAAGGTGGAGCTGTTAATTTTACAGATGTCGGACACAATGAAATATTTAGCAGACTTACAGAGAAATTAAAATCTCAATCAAAATTTCAAAATTCTCACTGAGTTTTTCTTGATTTTCTATAGACCAAGAAACCTCCTATTGCAATCAAGGCGATTCCTATTACAAGATAGTATGGAGGATCAGAGGATATTGGAAAAATGAAGATTCCTGCTGTAATCATACCAAGATACACAAGCATTGTCTGATCTATATCAAACGCCATAAAGATTGGCATCTCAGCTCCATGCTATAAAGAATACTAATTGTATCTTGCAAATATGCAAGCCTGGAAATTACTTCCATTTAATTAAAAAGAATTCTAAATTATCGAAT
>JAGWGS010000153.1 GCA_028867235.1 Nitrososphaerota archaeon
ATTTGATTAGGTCTTCAAAATATTATTGAGTACAAAAATGTCCCCCAGAATTCATGTCAAAAATTATGAATGAATCATTTTATGAATCATTTTGAAAAAGATGAGATCTAGATATTACGAATGCCACCAAAGAAAGCAAAATTTAGATTCTCACATATGAAATTCTTGTCCATTCTTTAAATTCAAAGATTAGATCAAGATTTCATACATCCATGGTGTCGCAATGTGGATGGTCCTGTAGTTCAAGCTGCAAAAAAGCATTAAACACAGGAAATGTACACTTCATTCTTCCTTGGATTCAATAAACATCCAAAATTGAACTAAAAAATGTATTCCAAAAGACGATTCAGGTAAGCAAACTTGGCAACGGATCTATGGAATTTGCAGTAGGTGATTCTATGAGACAAGGGGGGGGGACGATCTACTTACTGTGTTGGATTATGCAAAATAACCTTATTCTCCAAGCTTTTGTAAAAACGTCTCTATTTGTTTATGGTGCGAAATACTTTGCAGTTGTGTTTTTATGATATCTATTATTTTTGTATGAGAATCACCAAAAGTTTCCTTGAGTACCTCCCTCAAATATTCTGGATTATCATAACAGTCTGATAAATTCGAATGATATATTTCAAAAAGTCTATTGTTTATTTTTTCTAGCGTTACAGATCCACTTTCAAGTAGAGCTTTTTGTATTGCAATGTCAACAAACACTTTTTTGGTATGATCCAACATTTTCACCAAATAAATTCAATCAATTGGGTGTGTCCTTGTTTAGCATGGCATCCTGCAGTTGATTGTGAACAAATATCCCAGTCTCTGTCAAGCGCAGAACTGTATTACTTTCTTCTTTTTCAAGTTCTACCCATGCAAATATTTTCATCAGATTTAGATATCTTTTGGTCGTGTTGTTGTTGAGTCCTGCGTGCACTGCAATGTACGTGATCCTACTTTTTCCCGTTTCATAAAGTGCATTTAAAATTCGTTGCATTACATCAATATTATAGTTAAGTGACACTTGTTTTGTTTTTTTACTAGTTGATATCATCATATTTTTTCAGTTGATTTGTTATCGAGAAAAAATACTATATAGGATTTGATTAAATTTGAATTTAACCAAAAATATTATTAACTATCTTTTGTATGCCTTGAGGATTCTTTCTATGATCAGTCCTGATATTATGACGACAAGTGGAATAACAAATATCAAAATTTCATGTGAAAATGTAGATGGCTCTATTGGTGTCATGTATGGGGGAGATGTAGCCAGTGGCGCTGGTATGACTCCTGTATGTGATACTGTAGGTGCATTTGTGGTTAAGCTTGGGTTTAGAGATGCCGGAGCCCTCATTCCAGGAGAATATTCGGGACTTGTATTCTGTAATGTTACCCATGATACAAGACCAGCTATTCCTATTGCTGCAAACCTGTAGATCTTCTTGAATGAATTGAAAAGAGACTTGCTTGTTCGTACCATCTCGGATGTTTTGGCAGAAGTGATGATGAACGCAAATTTGGTTGAAGTGTAATATTTTGTGTCGTTTTCCTTTACAGTGGCAACGCCTATGATCTCAAGATCTTGCATCTTCTTGAGGTGGTATATGGCAAGCGGCAGTGATATTCCAGCTTTTTGTGCTACCTGGTTTGCAGTCAAGGTATCATCAAGCAATAATTTCAGAATGTTTCTGCTTGAATCGTTACTGAGTATCTCGCCGATTGATTTGATCTTGTCATCTTCCGTTGAAAGTATCTCAATTTTTTCTTTGACATCCGTTAATTCTTCAGAAGTTTTGTTTTTTTCCATGTGGATATGATTTAAGGTTTGTCGTTAAATTGGAATTTAATCAAATCCTATAAACCAATACCGTAATTGGATATGACAATGAAATTTCCAAATGTCATGATTGTAATCCTTTTATCACTTGTGATCATATCTGTCGGAATTCTTGTGTACCTCTTCAATCTGTATCATTATTCTGAAGGATATAATCCTGTTCGAATTGTATCTGTAAAAGTAATTCCTGATAATCCACATGTCAATGACATACTGGACTTTAATGCTACATTTGAAAACTTGGGATATCCACCAATCTACTATGTTGGTGGATGTGGCCCGGAGATAACGTATTTTATTTTATCAAACAACACCAAAACAATTGGTGCATCAGGATGCATGTGCCCAATAGAACCAACTGCAAAGTACTTGTCACAACATGAGATTGCTTCTGCAGTAACATCATTTTGCACCTCAGACAGACAGCTTGTCACAAAACCTGGACAATATATGGCCAATGTGACAGTTCACTGGAGCACAAAGCAGTTGATGTACCTGGAAAATTCTACTTCTGCCTTGATAAAATTAAACGTAACAAAATAATTGATATGAAATTTTATCTGATTTTTTTAACTTTGGAAAATACCGTACATATCATGTCTATCACTTGTAAACAAGTCTTAAATTCTATAAAAATTTAGTGCTCTGTGAAATGAAAACTCTGCACCAATTTTTTAAACCAGACTGGTATCGAGTCTTTTAGTTATGAAAAGATCCTCTCTTATGATAATTTCTGGTGTATCGTCACTTTTTGTATTTTTATTCATAGCACTGGCTCCTGTAATGGACAATCATGGTGCTCACTATCAAGCCTGTGACAAGAATGGATGTCAAAATGTGGTAGAGTATGATTCTATCTTGTATACCTATTATTGTATAGGGGGAAGCTATTCCACATATGGTAAATTTTGGTTAAATCAATGTGTGTGGATGTCAAGGGTAGAATAAAATGAAAACTCTACACCTTACAATAATTACAATTGTTGGGATTATAGCAGTGTCTGCTGTAATCATATCTGTC
>JAGWGS010000154.1 GCA_028867235.1 Nitrososphaerota archaeon
ATAATCAGGATCATCTTTTTTTATTGCAGCCAAAAATTCGTCTACCATACCATTTCCTTTACTTACAAGTTCTATGGTAGGCAATGAAATTGCTTTGGCTTTTGCATTAGACATAAGATTAGTGAATTCCATAGAATCTTCCGCGGATCTAGTTATTGCTATTACTTTGCCTTGAATCAATTATCTCCATCCTATTTTATCAGCAAGTCGTACTACTTTTCCTACCACAATTATGGCAGGAGGTCGTATTTTTGCATCATTGATTTGTTTTGAAATATTTACAAGAGTGCCCTTGATCATTTTGTGTTCATCAGTGGTACCATTTTGAATGACAGCCACTGGAGTATTTTTGTCCAGTCCACCACTGATTAATTTTTTTGATATAACATCAATTCTAGATAGTCCCATCATTATTACAATGGTGTCTACAGATTTTGCAATTTTTTTCCACTCTACAACCCCTTTTGTTTTCTTGGCATCCTCATGACCAGTCACAAATACTACAGATGAGGCATAGTCTCTATGAGTTAGCGGTATTCCAGAATATTCTGCAGAACCAATTCCAGATGTTATTCCTGGAATTATTTCATACTTTACTTTGTATTTACGTAAGAATTCTGCTTCTTCACCGCCCCTTCCAAAGATGAATGGATCTCCCCCCTTGAGTCGTACAACGTTTTTATTTTTTTTCGCAAATTTTACCATCAAATCATTAGTAGTATCTTGATGTTTGTAATCGTCACCAACATCTCTACCAACATACATTTTTTGGGCTCTTTTTGGAATCATCGAAACAATTTGCTTGCTAACTAGTCTATCATAGAGAACAACATCTGCAGATTTTATTGCCTCTACTGCCTTTAATGTAATTAGTTTAGGATCACCCGGACCTGCTCCAACAATGAAAACTTTACCAGTCATTTAGTATTCCACTCCTCTACTTTTTCTCTCCAATTCATCGCAATATCAGCAATTCCTTTTTCTTTAAGTTCGGCTGCAACCTCTTTACCAAGTTCATTTGCTTTTCTTGTATCAGAGTCTTTTTCTACCATTATTGACTTGCTCCCATCTACAGAATATACTATTACTTTTAATCGTAGTCGATCATTTTCTTTGTGAGCAAATGCACCCACTGGAAACCTACATCCAGAGTCTACAAACATAGAAAGAGCTCTTTCTGCTTCAATTGCATTTCTAGTTTCAGGATCTTCGATCTTTTTCAATAGTTCTATTAGTTGTAGATTATCTCTTCGTGATACTATGCCAAGAGCACCCTGCCCGGGAGAAGGAGGAAATGTGTCCATTGATAACTTTTGGAATTTTACATCCAGGTTCAATCTAGAGATCCCAGCTTGTGCCAAGACCACACCATCAAATTCCCCATTTTTCACCTTTTGAATTCTTGTTTCAATATTTCCACGAATTGGTTTTACTGTGACATCAGGCCTGATTCTTCGAATTTGGACTGCCCGCCGAAGGCTGCTGGTTCCAATTATCGCTCCTTTTTTTATGGTTTCAAGTGTACTTGCATCATTTGATATAAAGACATCATTTGCTTCTTCTCTTTTTGGGATGCATGCTAATACCAAGTCATCGGGAAGCTCTGCAGGTACATCTTTTAGGCTGTGTACTGCAAAATCAACCTGTTTTTCAGCAACTGCTCTGTCAATTTCTTTTTCAAATATTCCTTTTTGATTGATAGTAAAAAGAGGACGTGCGTCAGTGTCACCCTGTGTCTTGATAGTAATTATTTGAAATTCTGCATCAGGTAATTTTTTTTTAATTTCAGATACAACCCATCTTGTTTGAGTCAATGAGAGTTGACTCCCACGTGTTCCAATTGTGTACATTATGATTTCACTGCCTTTAGAGCTTTTTCGTATGCATAGATTGTTTTGTTGAGATCTTCATTAGAGTGCGCATAAGATAGGAATACTGTTTCAAATTGAGACGGTGCAATAAAGACACCATTTTTTAATAGTGTTTCAAACAATTTCTTGAACATCTTCATGTCAGATTTTTTTGCAGATGTATAATCAACAACTGGTTTGTCAGTGAAAAATATCTGAAACATTGACGAGATTGAATTTATTTGATGTGAGATTTTCATGTCAGATGCCAAATCACCTATTGCTGAGACTAGTTTTTTACAATTCTTTTCTAGTTTTGGATACAACTTTGATCTTAATGCATTCATGGTTTGAATAGATGAGACTCCAGCAGAGACAGAGATGGGATTTCCAGCATAAGTGCTTGCTTGGTATACATTACCTTCTGGAGAAAGCATATCAAGTATCTGACTTTTTCCACCGACTGCAGCAATTGGAAAACCATTACCCAGGGCCTTGCCAAGCGTAGTAATGTCAGGTTTTATTCCAAAGTATTTCTGTGCGCCTCCTGTTGACATTCTAAATCCTGTGACTACTTCATCAAAGATTAGCAGGGAATCATTTTCAGATGTGAGTTTTCTTATATTTTGTAGAAAATTTTTTTCTGGCAAGACAAGACCCATATTGGCAAGGACAGGCTCTACAATTACAGCAGCTACATCTTTTTCTTTTTCTAGAACATCCTGTAATTCGTGAATATTGTTATATTGTACAACAAGGGTATTTCGTGATACTTCTTCAATACTTCCTTCAGATACTGATATTCCAATATGTGCAGCCCCAGATCCGGCCTTTACAAGCACATAATCATGTGCTCCATGGTAACACCCTTCAAATTTTATTATCTTTTTTTTCTTTGTAAATCCTCTTGCAAGACGTATGGCAGTCATTGTCGCTTCACTGCCAGTATT
>JAGWGS010000155.1 GCA_028867235.1 Nitrososphaerota archaeon
AGTAGGAGGAAGAGGAAAAGCAGGTGCAATTCAAAAATGCCAAAATGCAGATGAATTTGAGTTAAAATATCCAGACATAATGCAGAAAGTTGTCAAAGGAGAAAAAACCAAGGCAATATTGCTTGAGAAAATGGCAGATATTAAAAAAGAACTATACTTGTCTTTGTTCTTGAATAGAGGCAAACGCTGCTATACCATAATTGCATCAGGTGAAGGAGGTGTTGAAATAGAATCTGTCAAGAATCAAGTGATTCGCGAAGTAGGACTTGGTAACGTTGATGCAAAGACTGCAGAAGAAGTAGGAAAACAGATAGGTTTGAAGGATAGACCTTTATCCCAATTTATAGACATACTACAAAAATTAGCCAAGATCACAGTAGAAAAAGAAGCAGAGCTGGCAGAGATAAACCCGTTAGCAATTCTTGGAGACGAATCAGTTGTTGCATTAGATGGCAAAGTCATCATAGATGATAATGCAATGTTCAGACATGATGAATTACGTAAATTCCAAGAAGTTTCTGAACTTGAAGAAAGAGCAGAAAAAAGTGGATTTTCTCTTGTTGAGTTAGATGGAAACATAGCAGTAGTAGGAAACGGTGCAGGATTAGTCATGTCTACTCTAGACATGCTATCAGACAATGGTGGAAAACCAGCTTGCTTTTTGGACGTAGGCGGTGGAGCTACAACAGAAACAGTGTATGAAGCACTCACATTAATCAGTAAAATGAAAAAAGTCAAGGGAATATTGGTAAATCTCTATGGAGGAATTGTAAAAACTACTACGGTTGCAACTGCATTCATTAAAGCATATGATGACAAGATCATTGATCTTCCAGTATTTGCAAGAATGTCAGGTGCAGAGGCAGACAAATCAAAAGAAATGCTAAAAGGGTCAAGAACAAAGATGTTTGACACCATTGAAGAAGCAATAAATGCGGCAGTAATTGAGATGAATAAAAATGGTTGATCTTTTCGAATTATTAATTGGGAAGGAAGGAGACAAGGACTACAAAAAGAAGCCAGTCATAGTACAAGGCATTACAGGTAAGTTTGGAGCATTTCATACACAACAGATGTTGGCATATGGAACAAACATTGTGGCAGGAGTAACACCTGGAAAAGGCGGACAAAAACTAGAAGGTGTTCCGATATACGAAACAATGAAAGAAGCTGTAAATGCTACAGGTGCCAAAATTTCAATAATATTTGTACCAGCAAAATTCTTCTTGTCAGCTGCAGTAGACGCATTAGAATCAGGAATAAAACTATTGATTGCCATACCAGAACATGTACCTATTAGAGATGCGTTAACGATAGTAGAGCTTGCAAAGAAAAAGGATGCCATAGTAATAGGTCCAAACACTCCAGGAATAATAGTTCCTGGAGTAATGAAGATAGGAATCATGCCGGCATCTCCATTCAAGCAAGGAAGAATTGCAGTAATCTCCAGAAGTGGTACGTTGATGTATGAAGCATCACATAATTTGTCAGTTGCCAATTTTGGTCAGAGCATATGTCTAGGAATTGGAGGAGATCCAATTAACGGAACACCGCTAATTGAAGCATTTGATACAATAAGAAATGGTGCAAACATTGACGGAATTGTAGTAGTAGGAGAAATAGGAGGAGATGCAGAAGAAATGTTAGCACAGCACATAATTGATACAAAATTTGACAAGCCAGTAGTGGCATACATTGCAGGAAGAGCAGCTCCAAAAGAAAAGAGAATGGGGCATGCAGGTGCAATAGTATATGGAAACTACGGTTCTGCAGAATCCAAGGTTGCCATGTATGCAAAGGCAAATGTACCAGTAGCCAAAAGACCAGCCGAGGTATCCATGCTCCTAGCAGGAAAAATAGGAAAAGGTAGAATCAAATAGCAGGAGATAAAAGAAAAAAGAAATGCCTATCACAGATCCACTAAAGAAATCAATAGCTCAAAAGGCCAGGCTTCACTTTAAGGTCTGTTTTTCATGTGGTGCAAAAAACCCAATAAGTGCATCTAGATGTCGTAAATGCAGAAACATATACCTCAGACTAAAGAATAGAACACTAGGAATCAAAAAATAACCTAGCAGTCTCCACCACAGCCACAACTATCCTGGACGAATTTCAAAGGATTTTTGGCATCATATTTTGCTTTTTGATAATGAGCAGCATTAAGAATTCTTTCAGCCAGCGAAGGATTTTCATTCATGTTAGCGGCAAGCCAATCCTCAATCTCGCCAATCTTATACATGTCACCATTTGACAATATTTCTTTGAATGTATTTTTGAAGAGATCCTGAGAATTATCAGATGTAATAATTGATTTTAAATGGTTTAGCAGAGCAAGCGATTTTTCTGAAAGAGGCATGAATTAGAAAGACATGTTAAGTATAAGAATTTTCCAGGATTTCTTGATATATATGGAACTGTAAGATTTTGTGAAACATGTTTGTAATCAACTTTAAAAATTATGATGAAATAGCAGGCGAGAATTCAATAAGATTGACAAAAATAACTACAGAAGTTGCAAAAAAATACGGAATAACTATTGCGGTCTGTCCGCCACTGCATTTGCTTTCTGAGATATCAAAAATTTCTCATGATGTTTTTGCACAGCATCTTGATAATTCAAAAGTAGGTAGTACAACAGGTTTTCTTGTTCCAGAGATTGTAAAAAAATCAAGAGTCTCAGGTGCTCTGATAAATCACAGTGAGCATAGGATACCATCAAATGAAATCGAAGATTTGGTGACAAGACTCAGGGAATTACAAATGACATCAGTTGTTTGTGTA
>JAGWGS010000156.1 GCA_028867235.1 Nitrososphaerota archaeon
CAAACTTTAGTTTTTCAATTACTTCTTTGAATCTGTCGTAGAAGATTGATTTGTTAAATCTGTGTGCTACTGTGGTGCATGATGACAGTGAATAGCCATGAGGTACACCTTCGTTTGAAAAGACATATGATAGTGCATGACCTAATGTGGTTGAGGCATTACCAAATCCTACTCCTGACAACATTGAACCAAATGGATAATTCTCTGGTTTGTTGTTCATTATTGCATCATAAAGTACATCAAATGCTGATTTACACAACATCTTTGTGAATTCATTTCCTCTTTTACTATCGTATCCTTCGGTTGCTTGTGCACATGCATCGCAGACAGAATTCTTGACTATTGCTTCTGGCGTTCCTTCCATAAAGTATGCGTCAATTACTGCCATGTCTGCAAGAAATCTCTCATCTTGTAGGAGTTTTTTCTTTCCGTCAAATTTTAAAACACAATAAGTGGTCATCTCTGCACCAGTTCCAAATGTTGTTGGTATGAGTATTTTTGGAATTTTCATTTCCATTCCTGCATATTTTGCCACATCTAGTGAACTTCCGCCTCCAAGGCCTATTATTGCAGATGGGTTTTTTGGTTTGAATTCTGCCATTACCTTGTTTACTGTCTCAATAGATGGTTCTGGTTCTACTTTGTCATATAACATATAATCTTGAATATTCATTTTTGCAAGCCACTTGGCTGAAACATCAGGTGGAGCTGTTGTAACAACAAGTGCATTTTTTGGATATTGAGTTTCGGACAATGCGTTTTTGCCGAAATTAATTGTCTTTGGCATTCTGACTGTATTCATAAAAAAACTAGGGCTTGCTACAATTATTATACTATTGCCTTTTTGCGGATTAGATGTGTACTTTTCTTGATATTGCTATTACACTAACTATTGATATTGTAATAATCATTCCTGCCATGGGGCCAAACTCTGGCACTGCTGGACCTACCACGATATCAAAACTAGCTGTTTCTGGTGGAATTGGTTGAAATAGAATTTCTTGGACCTCTACTGTGACTTGATATGTTCCAGCTGTCTGGAACTGAAATGGTATGCTGACAGCTCCTTCTGCAGTGTGGGTTACTTGTGTACCGAATACTTGGTTATCTCCTTGTGTTACTGATACTTTGTAATCTATGTGCTGCTGTAGTGTGTTATCTTTTTTATTGATAAAACTGATCTTAAGTTCAGTTTGATCCCCTGGATTTGGGGTTGTAGGATTTGTTTCAAAACCGACATTTAATGTTCCGGCACTAGTTGGCTTGACCACTTGATCCGCATATGCTGGCACCATGACTGAAACTAGCACCAAAACTCCAAGTGTTACCATTGTGGATATTTTTGAATTATTTTTCCAAAACACAATATTGCTTGTAATTGCTTCTATATAAAAAAAGTGTAACAAAGGTATTCTAATCAATAAATAAAAAGACTCTAAATTGATCCGATTTTTAGTTGATATGTGTTATAGGTAAATGATAATTAGAAATTTTCAATCATTATCTACAAATTCTGCAAAAAAAGATGCACTTGACATAATGAAAATGGGTCTTATGGCTGCAGACCCTGGCCTTTATCTAAAAAAAATTATAAAAAATAAATATCTTGTACTACCACATGAAAAAATCAATCTCAGAAAATATGAAAAAATTCTAGTTGTATCTGTTGGAAAAGCATCATATTTGATGGCACGTGCTGTAGATTCTTTTGTCTGTGTAGATAGTGGAATAATAATTTCACCTACTAAAATCAATGTCCGTGAAAAGAAATTCCGAGTAATTACTGCAGGTCATCCGTTTCCAAACAAAAACAGCATTGTAGCAGCAAAATCTATTGTAAAATACCTTGGCACTGCTACAAACAATGATCTAGTCTTATTTTTGATATCAGGTGGTTCATCATCGCTTGTATCTATGCCTGATGGAATAACACTAGGAGAAAAGCAAAAAACTACAAAACTATTATTGCAATCTGGAGCAAGTATTCAAGAGATAAACTGTGTACGCAAACATCTCTCAAAGGTTAAGGGCGGTAAATTGTTGGAATCTCTGGAATCTAATGCAGTATCACTTGTAATGTCTGATGTTGTGGGAGATGATCTATCTAGTATTGCATCTGGTATGACTTATTGTGATTTTACTTCATTTTCTGACGCAAAAAATATCTTGATAAAATATCATCTTGACAGACTTGTTCCAAAAAATGTCTTACATCATATTGATCTTGGAATAAAAGGTAAGATCGCTGAAACCCCAAAAATGGTAAAGATACCAAATGTTGTCATAACATCAAATACTGATTGTCTTGTTGCAATGAAATCCCGTGCACAAAAATTAGGTTATACTGTTAAAGTTGTAAAAAACATCTCTTCTAATGTTGTAGATCTCAGTATGAGGATGTCCAAAATGACTCTGAGAAAAAAATATTGCATAATCTTTGGTGGTGAAAGCACTGTTGTTGTAAAAGGAAAAGGAAAGGGCGGCAGAAATCAAGAATTAGTTTTACGCATTTCTCATAATCTTTCAAAGCAAAGCAAGAATTCTGTCGTTGCATCTCTGGGAACAGATGGAATTGATGGTAATACTAGCTATGCAGGTGCAATATGGCAATCAGATCAATCTATGAATAATGTCTCAAAATATCTTGATGATAATAATTCTCATGATTTTTTCAAGAAATATGGCGGATTGATATTTACGGGTTATACTGGTACAAACCTGTTGGATATTGGCGTTGTATTAACAAAGTAATCTGCTT